>MWEJ01000225.1 GCA_002071025.1 Verrucomicrobia bacterium ADurb.Bin070
ACGCCCGCGCTCCCGACTCGCCTGCTTCCCTTTTCACCCGGAACACAGAACCTTCGCGAACCCCGGCCACCAACCGATTACCTCATCAGCCGCGTACCGCTTTACACGTCCAGCTTGATGCCCGACTGCCGCAGCACGCGTCTGACCGCGTTGAACGGCTTCTGGTCCTTGCCGGCCTTTTGCTCCGCCACGAGGGCCAGATCGCCCAGCCGCCCGTTCATCGCGAGCGGCGGCCGGTTGCCGCCCGGCTCCACACCGATCGTGTACTCGGTCTGGAACGCTTCCAGCTCGTCCTTGAACAGGAACGCGCGCGGACTGCGCTTCTGCTTGTCGCTCCAGCTCAGCCCCAGCTCCTGCAACCGCATCGCAAAGCACTGGGCACAGACGCCATAGCGCTTCTTCATGCGCAGCAGCAGATCCAGCGTCCACCCCTTCGGCGAGACGCCCGCCTGCTGCACAGCCTTGCGCAGGGGTGCGGCCGGCAGGAGGAAGCTCATCACAAAGCGACGCGCAAACTCGCCCTCGTTCAGCACCTCGATCTCCGCGCCGTTCACGGCTTCGTCGGCGGCGGCCACACTCTGCTTACGCGTGTACCAGAAGATGCGCCCCAGTTCAAAAACCACGCGGGCCATCTGAAGCTCGGGCTGCTTTTTGAGCTGGCTGTTAACAAAGACAAACGCATTCCGATTGAGCGGATCATACCCGCTGAAGGTCGTGCACCCCTCCGGCATGTCCAGAAAGATCACGCGCAAACCGGCCGTCTCAAGCAGATCGAGGTAGTCGAACATCGTCGCCTGCCCGATCCCGAGCGCCTGACGCACATGCGCGGCCACCTGTTCGGCACCGGCCGTGTTGGGTGTGAACGGCACATTCAACGGAATGTCCAGCCGTCCCGAAACACCGGCCAGCACTTCCAGCTTGAGCACCGCTTCGGCCACCGTCTGACAGATAATGTGCGACGCCTTGACCGATTCCGCATCCTGATTCTCGCCGGAGCCCAGCGGCGGCAACATCACCGGAGACAGGCCGCCCGAAACCGACGCACTCTCCTCCCACACGTTCTTCTCTTGAAACAGATCGTCGATCCGCACATTCAACTGCTTGGCAAGCCGGTACAACACCCTCCCCGACGGCAAATGCTTGCCTTTTTCGATCCACCCGAGCGGCCCCGCCCGAATCCCGATGTCGGTGGCCAGTTGAATCTGCGAAATGCGCTGGATCTCGCGCAACTGGCGGATCCGTGCACCCACTCTCAACGCGATCTCGCGTTCAGCCTGCGTTTTGTGTTTACCCATGACCGACTCCTTCTGTTAAAGGTCCATCCAACTGAATCATTCTTCTGCCTGATTGTCTTCCGTTGAGCCTATACGACAACGCCCGAAGGCATACCCGACGGAAACAAGCTTTAAGTATGCCTTATTGTGTTCACTTTCACAAGTTGATTTTATTAATAATACTTTTTTTCGTTAAACCCCTTCGGGCCGACACTGAGAACCTGACTTCGGGAAGACCATTAGCTGTCACATAGGTAATACCCCTAGAGTTCTCGAGCAGCCATCGTTTGCCGCGCGGCCTCGCGCCCGCGCCGGTACTCGGGCGCATAGACGGCCGAATCGCGCACCACGCACCCCCCGCGTCCGACCGCGTCTTTCATGATCTGCGAGCACATGGAGCACGTGACGCAACATTTGCCGGAAACCATGCCGCCGCCCCGCAGGATGTCGTTCGCCGCGTCGGGATAGGCAAACGCCGAACGGCCGAAGCCGATCAGATCACACCAGCCCTCCCGCACCAGACCGGCGGCGACCGGCGGCGCCAGATGGCGCAGCCACGACAGCGCGGCTGTGATGACCGGCACCCCCCCGGCCGCGCGCCGCACCGCTCGCACGGTCTCCTGAAACCGCACCACCCCGCGCAGCGGATCTTCGGGCGGGGGCGGGCATCCGGCCAGTGCGCGGTCATGCGGGCGGTTCAGATAGGGCTGGAAGCGCGGATAGCCCATGGAGATGTTGTGGAACGGCACACCCAGCGCGGTCAATTCGCCGATCAAACGCAACGGCTCGGCGAGATCTGGCTGCCACGCCCCCTCGCGCGCCGCCACGCCCCAACCGTACGGATAATCAGAGGGCTCAAGCACGGTCAGCCGCGAGGCCACCCATGTCGTGCGGGCGAGCGCCTGCCGCATGTCCGACACGCAGGCCTTCAGAAACCGCGTGCGCTGTTCATACGGGCCGCCGTAACGCCCCTCGCGGCCGTGCGCGCCCAGCAGCTCGGCCACCAGATAACCGTGCACCGCCTTCATATCCACGCCATCGAACCCCGCCCGCTCAGCCCGTACGGCGGTCGCCACAAACGCCTCGCGCAGCCGCTCCAGCGCGTCGTCGCTGACGGGTTCCGTGACCGGCATCTCAGGCATCGCCCGCTCAAGCAGAGGATTGCGCTGCGCCGTGACCGGGGCCGGCCTGCCCTGCGGCCGGCTGTAGCGGCCGCTGTGGGTCAACTGCAAGAGCAGCACGACGTCGCCACACCCCTGCTCGCGCGCCGCACGGCGCGTCTCATCCACCAGCCTGCGCCACACGTCGAGGTTCTGGTCGGTCAGCATGAGCTGGCGCGGGCCGGATCGGCCCTCCGGCACGACCGCCGCCGATTCGAACCAGATCAGCGCGCTGCCGCCGGCCGCAAAGCGCCGGTAGCGCCGGAAAGTCAGTTCGCCCGGCGTGCCGCCGTCGTCACAGGCATCCACACCCTCCATCGGCTGCACCACAAACCGGTTCGCCAACCGGCGCCCCGCAACCGCCACCGGCTCGCCCAGCACCGCCAGATCGTCGCTCCACGGCAGTTCGCCCCCGAACCGAGCCACTTCCGCCGACAGCTCCTCCCGCGTCCTCAAATCAAACCGTTTCATGCGCGCACCCCTTCCGGAAAAAAACACCATTCACAGCCAGCCCTGATTGAGCGATACTGTACCACATGGATATTCCTGTCACCACAGCCATCCGCGCCCTGCGTGCCGGCAAGGCCGACTACGAGCCCTTTGTCTACGCGTATGCGGACCACGGCGGCACCAGTCGCGCCGCAAGCGAACTCGGCATCGATGAACATCTGACGGTCAAAACCATCGTGCTGGAAACGGACGCCAAGAAACCCCTGATCGTGCTCATGCACGGCGACCGCGAGATCTCGACCAAGCAGATGGCCCGCGTGCTCGGCGTCAAATCCGTCGCCCCCTGCGCGCCGGACACGGCGACCCGCCACACGGGCTACCCGGTGGGCGGCACCAGCCCCTTCGGCACGCGCAAGGCGCTGCCGGTTTACGCCGAGGCGACCCTTTTCGACCTGCCGCACCTTTACATCAACGGCGGACGCCGCGGCCTGCTCGTCAAAATTGCGCCGACCGTGCTCGACCGCCTGCTCCATCCGCAGCGGGTCAACGTTGCCGTCGGCACATGACCTCCTGCGCCATGGCCCTGCCGCGCGACGTCACTCCGCTCGGCTGATCTCCAGCTTGTCGATGTAGAGCGCCGCAAGTGCCGGGCTTTCAGCATGCGCCTTCTTGTCGAAGCGCCCGGGGCCGATCCAGAAGTAGTGGTCGGTCTCCGGCACCCACTCCGCCACGTCGTACCAGTGATACCCCTCGCCGACCGCCTCCACGGCGCGCGTGCAGCCGCCGCCGCAGCCGCGCCGGTTCTTGGCATCGTACACCCCGCTCCAGAACGCCTCGCCCGTCTGGCCGGGCTTCTTCTCAACCCGCACGCGCATGCGGATGCGGTAGCGCGCGCCGGGATCGAACGCCACCTGGCTGAAGCGCAGCGTGGTGCACCACTCGTAATGCGTGTTGGCCAGCTTCATCGCCGAGCCGTCCTCGGCCAGCGGGTCCGCCACCGTCTCGCCCCACGTGCCGCGGTTGCCCAGCGAGAGCGCGGTGTCTTCCACCGTCGCCGTCGTCTTCGCGCCCTCAGCCGGCGGCACGCTCGGCACCGCCAGGAAGCGCCACGTTTCAACCATGCGCGCGTGCGCCTCCACGCCCTCGGAGAGGCGCATGTTCTTCGCCTCGTCGAAACGCGCCAGCAGCTCCTTCGCCAGCCGGCGGTGTTCAGCCGGCACGTCATACCGCAGCGGATCGGACGTGACCCAGACTTTCTTGGGCTCGTGCGCCGGCAGGCGCGCCAGCCGCGCGGCCAGCACCGGCACCGCGCCCATGCGCACGTTGTAAAGGTGCGCGGGCGACGCCCGGACCGCCTCTTCGGCCTGCCGCCACAGCGCCTCGGCGCGCGCGTAGAACGCATCCGGGATGACCGGGTTCCTCACATCGTCGAAGATCCGCAGCGGCGCGTTGGTCGTCACCCCGTAAAAGCCGTGCACCTCGTCGAAATACCGCCGCACCTGCGGCGCGGCCGCGCCGTAGTAGCCCTCGAAAAAGCTCTTCAGCAGCGGCTCGGCCGGCAGCTCGGGATTCCACAGCCACTTGGCCAGCAGCCAGCCCTTCAGCTCGGCAAAGTCGGCGTGCCGCCCCTGATACGCGCCCTGCTCGAAAAGCCCGGCCACGTGGTTCGCACGGAAGAAGCGCGCGTTCTCCTGCAGCGCGCGCACATTGGGGAACGGCGCGATATAGGAACGGAAGTTGGTGGTGTAGTCCCAGATGAACAGCGTGCCGGCGATCGCGCTCCAACTGCGGATGTCCTCGACGAAACTGCGGTTTTCTTCAAAATCGCTGACGGCGAGCGGTCGCGCGAAATCACACTCGATGGTGCAGAGGCGCGGCACCACGTTGCGGCGCGGCCGCACCGTCTTGGGCGGTTTGCGTGTGTACTGGTAGGCAAGCGTTTCGATCCAGACCTCCGGAAACTCCTTCTCCACCGCCTCCGCCACCTGGTTTACGAAGGCGATCAGCGTGCCGGCGTGCGAGCCCTCGCGCTCGTCGACCGCCCGGCAGGTCGGGCAGGTGCAGGGGTTGCGCCAATCGTTCTGGCTCACGCTGAAAAGCTTGGCGCCCGGATCCTTGCGGATGCGCGCCAGCAGGCGCTCGGTGACGATCCGCAGCACGTCCGGATGGGTCAGGCAGAGCTGCGTGTGCTCTTTGATGCGGCGGCCGTTGACCTCGCTGAAGTACTCCGGGTGCTCCGCGAAAAACTCCTCCGGCGGACACAGCACGTTGAAGGTGTGGCAAAAGAGCCCGCCGCCGAAGCGGAAGCTGTTGCCGCCGTGCCGCGCCTGCAGCCGCATGCTGTTGCCGTTGGCCTTGTTGCGCGCCGCGAAATCGCCGTTGAACAGATCAAACCAGAACGGCTCGCGCATCGCGAAGGCGGGCCTCTGGGTCTCGTCGAGCGTCGGCACCTCCAGCGACTCCAGCGGCGGGATGACGCTGTGCCACGAGCTGAACCAGCGGCAGCCGCCGAACCGCTCAAGCACTTCGTACACGCCGTACAGAGCGCCGCGCGCCGGCCCGCCGAGAATCAGCAGATGAGGCGGCCGGCACACCAGCCGGAACCCGTCCTCGCCCAGCGCCGCCACCTCCGCCGGCGCGCCGAGCGCCGCCGCCGTGTGGCGCGTGTCGCCGATCAGCACCGCGCGCTCCGGCAGCGGCCCCTCGTCGGTCACGAGCGGCAGCGTCACGCCGGTCAGTTGCGCCGTGAACCGCTGCAGCTCCTCCGCCGCGTACACCTGCGACGGCGACGC
>MWEJ01000226.1 GCA_002071025.1 Verrucomicrobia bacterium ADurb.Bin070
TATGCGCGCCAAGACCGCAAAGACCAGCCGCGCGTGCCGATCACCGCGAAGCTCGTGGCCAACCTGCTGGTGGCCGCCGGCGCCAACCGCGTGCTGACGATGGACCTGCACGCCCAGCAAATCCAAGGTTTTTTTGACATTCCCGTCGACCACCTGCACGCCGCGCCGGTAATGGTGAAGTACCTGCGCGAGATGAAGCTCAAGAAGCCGCTCGTCGTGTCGCCCGATACCGGAGGGGCAAAAGCGGCTTACGCTTACTCGCAAATGCTGGGCACGGGCCTGGCGATTGTGGCGAAGCAGCGCATGGGAGACGCGGAGGTGGACGCCTTTAGCGTCGTCGGCGACGTGGAAGGGTGTGACGTGATCATGGTCGATGACATGACCACGACGTGCGGCACGCTGTGCGCGGCCGCCAAGATCCTGAAGGAGAAGGGGGCCGCGTCCATCCGGGCGGCGGTCACCCACATTCCCCTGACGGAGAAGGGCGTCGAACGCTTGAAGACGGACGCCGGGCTCACCGAGCTGGTCGTGACGGACACGGTCCCTTTGCGGGCCGACCTGAGCACGGCCAAGCTGCCGATGAAGCTGACGGTGCTGTCCGTCGCCGAGCTGCTGGGCGAAGCGATCCGCAGAATCCACCAAGACCAGTCCGTGAGCTCGCTGTTCAGATACTGAGCGGCGGCCCGGAAGAGCAATGAGAAGCCTGAGCGGCATGCGGCAGGCGCGGTGATCAGGCCCCTTCCGAACCCGGGTTGAGTTCGGTCCCGGGGCGGGTTGATCCGCGTTGCTGGCGCAGGCTGCCGCGGCATTAGTGACAGAGGAAAACATGGCGAACGAACAGATCAGACTAAAGGCTGAGCCGCGCTCGGAACAGGGTTCCGTGGCTGTGGGTCGGCTGCGCCGCGCCGGGAGCATTCCCGCCGCGGTGAACCGTATCGGGGGCGACACGACGCTGTTGAAACTCAACACGCATGCGTTTATCATCATGCTGCGTCACCACGCGAACGAGCAGATGCTCGTGACGCTCGACCTCGACGGCCAAGAGATCCCCGCGCTCATGCGCGAGGTGCAGTACGACGTGATGACCGGCCATCCGATCCACGTGGATTTCGGCGAGATTTCGCTGAGCAAGAAGATCCGTGTCTCGATCCCCCTGCATCTGGCGGGAGAGCCCGAGGGCGTCAAGCTCGGCGGCGGCATTCTGCAGCAGATGCTGCGCTCGGTGGAAGTCGAGTGCCTGCCGGCCGAGATCGTCGAGACCTTCAACATCGATGTCACCGCGCTCAAGGTGGGGCAGTCGATTTTCGCGCGCGATCTCAAGCTGGGCGATGCCTATACGGTCATCACCAGCAAGGATGCCGTGGTCACGACGGTTGCGGCACCCGAAGAGGACGCGGCCGCCAGCACCGCTGAAGGCGCCCCCACGCCCGAAGTGATCAACAAGGGCAAGAAGGAAGAGGGCGCCGAGGGTGCCGCTTCCGCCGCCAAGAAGTAACCCGGAGGGTACCACCGCGTGAAAATGATTGCGGGACTGGGCAACCCCGGCACGGCCTACGCGAACACGCCGCACAATGTCGGTTTCGATGTTGTCGACCTGTTGGCGGAACGCGCGGCGGCCGGCTGGAAGAACAGTTCCGGGTTTCACGCGCGCGTTGCACGCGCCGCCTGCGCGGGCGGTCCGCTGCTGCTGGTCAAGCCTCAGACCTTCATGAATCTGAGCGGCACCAGCGTGGCGCCCCTGCTGCGCTACTACGGCGGCTCTCCGGCCGACTTGACGGTGATCCTGGATGACGCGGACCTGCCGCCCGGCACGCTGCGCATCCGGTCATCGGGAGGAAGCGGGGGACACCGCGGACTGGCCTCGGTCATCGAGGCGCTGGGGACCGAAGGGTTCCCGAGGGTCCGGCTGGGCGTGGGACGCGACGCACGCGGCGACTTGGTCGACCATGTGCTCAGCCGCTTGGACGGCGAGCGCATGCGCCTGGTGCGGGCGACGATCGAGGCGGCTGCCGACGCGGTACAGTGCCTGACCGACAACGGATTGAACGAAGCGATGAACCGGTTCAACGGCTGGCGCGCCGACGGGGCGCTGCCGGATGACCGCAAGTGAGAACAGTATGAAGAAATACGATGGCTTGTATATCTTCGCCGGCTCGGCGAAAGATGACGTTCTGGACAAACAGATCGACAAGGTGCGCGGCGAGATCACGCGCCTGTCCGGCAACGTGCTGACCACGGAGGTGCTGGGCAAGCGCACCTTTGCGCGCCCGATGCAGAAGCGCGACAACGGCGTCTATGTGAAGATCCGCTTTGAGCTGGATCCCAACCACATCACGACGCTTCTCGGCCGCTACCACCTCGCCGAGGATGTCTTCCGCGTGCAGATCCTGGCCGTGGACGAACGCCGCGAGTCCGTTCTGGCCCGGCAGGCTGAAGAGCGCAAGGCCCGCGAGGTCGCGCGCGCCGAAGCCGAGGCGGCTGCCAACGAAAACAAGAGCACCCAGGGCGAGGCGTAAGCCAGCCCGGATGCAGGGACAAAGGACGGTAAACCATGGCTTCCTTCAACAAAGTGATCATCGCCGGCAATCTCACGCGTGACCCGGAAATCCGCAGCGCGGGGAGCGCCAAAGTGGCGGACCTCCGCCTCGCGATCTCAGAAACGTGGCGCGACAAAACCTCGGGGCAACCCAAGGAGGTGACTTGCTTTGTTGACGTGGTGGCGTGGGAGAGACAGGCGGAGTTCTGCCAGCAGTACTTCTCCAAAGGCAAAGGCATGCTCGTCGAGGGCCGCCTGCAAATGGACGAGTGGACGGATAAGCAGACCAACGAGAAGCGCAGTAAGCTGCGCGTGCGGGCCGACCGCATCCTGTTCTGGGGCGGCCCGCCGCCGCGACAGGACGGAGCCGCAGCCCCCGCCGCGCCGCGCGCCAACGCCGTTCCTGCCGCGTCCAATGCGCCGGCTCCCGAGCCGCCCGCCTTCGGCGACGATGCCGGGGCGCTCGCTCAGGATGACGAGGCTTTGCCGTTCTGAAGACAATGTTTGAACAAGAGGAATCAAGCTTATGGCCATGCAAAAACGAAACAACCGAACGGACCGGGACAGTCGCGACCGCGATATGATGCCCAACCGTAAACGTGTGCGCATTCTGGATCCGAATGACGTCGTGGACATCAATGATGTCGAGTTTCTCCGCCGGTTCGTCACCGAATACGGCAAAATCGTTCCGGCACGCCTCACCGGCGTCACGGCTGCCCAACAGCGCCAGATCAAACAGGGCGTGCGCCGCGCTCGCAACATGGGCCTGATGGCCTAAGACCGGAAAGGATTGCACCGTTATGTCAACTGAACTCCTTCTGTTGTCGGATATCGACAAACTCGGCAAGGCCGGTGATGTCGTGAAAGTGGCGGACGGCTACGCCCGTAACTACCTGCTGCCGCAGGACCTTGCGGCGCCGGTCTCGAAGCACGCGCTGCGCCGCCTCGAGAAACTGCGCAAAGAACGCGAGGAAGTCTCGCGCATCCAGCTCGCTGAAGCCAAAGAGAAGGCCTCGAAGCTGGACAACGCGTCGGTCACTCTGCGCGCCAAGACGGTCGACGGCACCCGCCTCTATGGTTCGATCCAGGCGGCGGACATCGCGGCCGCGCTGGAGACCGGCCAGAAGATCACCGTCGATAAGGCCCAGATCGCGCTCGACGAGCCGATCAAGGAGACCGGCACCTTCGACATCGCCGTCAAGCTTCACCCCGAGCTGACCTGCACCATCAAGGTGTGGGTCGTCGAGGGCTGAGGCCGCGACGGTCCGATTCACTGAGACGAACTTTAGGATTCAGGATTGAGGCGAAAGGAGCTATCATAGCTTCCGAACCCTGAATCCTGAATCCTAAATCGTTTACTCCCCATGCAGACACCCGCCCCCCTCTCCGCGCCCCTGCGCACCGTCCCGCACAGCGCCGAAGCCGAACGCGGCGTCCTCGGCTCAATTCTGCTGGATGCGGCCGGCGACAGCCGCGTGCTGGACCTGTGCACCGAGAACGGCATCGTTCCCGAATCGTTCTTCACGCCCGCGCACCGCCTACTCTTTGAAACCTTGGTCGAGATGTCGCGCGCCGCCCTCACCATCGACCCCCTCACCCTCACCGAGCGCCTGCGCGCCCTGAACCGCCTCGACGGGATCGGCGGCTCCGCCATCATCCAGGCGCTGATCGACGAAACCCCCACCGCCGCCCACGCGGAATACTACATCAACATCGTTCGGCAGAAGCACCTGCTGCGCACCGTGATCGCCTGCGCCCGCGACGCCGAACGCCGCTGCTTCGACGAGGCCGTCAGCGCCGACCTCATCCTCGGCGAGGTCGAACAGCAGTTCCTCGGCATCGCCGACCGGCGCGAGGGCACCGGCCTGAGCTGGAACCAGGCCATCACCAACACGATGGGCCATATCGACCGCCTCTTCTCGCTCGGCCCCGGCAGCGTGGCCGGCCTGCCCACCGGATTCAAGAACCTCGACAAGAAACTCAAGGGCCTGCGCAACGGCGAGATGATCGTGCTGGCCGCGCGCCCTTCGATGGGCAAGACCTCGCTCGCCATGAACATCGCCGAGTGCGTCGCGCTGGGCAAGGACATCTACGGCCGCCCGATGAAAGGCGACCATAACCGAACCCACGCCGTCGGCGTTTTCTCGCTTGAAATGTCCACCGAGTCGCTCGCCATGCGCATGCTCTGCGGTTTCGCCGGCATCCCCGGCTTCAAGATCGACCAGGGCCTCGGCAATATCAAAAACATCAACCAGCAGCTCACCCGCGCCGCCTCCGAACTCGGCAAGGCCCCCATCTATGTGGATGACACCGGCGGCCTCGACGTGATGGACATGCGGGCACGCGCCCGCCGCATGAAGAAGCGCTACAAGATCGAGCTGATCGTCATCGACTACCTCCAGCTCTGCAACTGCCGCGAGTTCGCCAAACAGGGGCGCCAGCTCGAAACCTCGCAGATCTCCGGCCAGATCAAGGCCATGGCCAAAGAGCTGAACTTGCCGGTCATCGTACTCAGCCAGCTCAGCCGCGCACCCGAACAGCGCGGCGACAAGACCAACAAGCCTAAGCTCTCCGACCTGCGCGACTCCGGCGCCATCGAGCAGGACGCCGACGTCGCGCTGCTGCTGCGCCGCCCCTGCAAGGCGCAGGGCGACCCGGACTTCGACGACACGCGCCTGGCGATCGTCGACGTCGCCAAACACCGCAACGGGCCGACCGGCGAAGTCCGGCTCGACTTCGACGACAGCCTCACGCGCTTCGGCGACCGCGCCGACCCCGGCACCAGCGAGACCGCCGACATCGAACCCGACCCCTCCGGCGATCTGTAACAAGCCCCCAGCCGCCATGCGAAAAAAGGCAAAGCGAGAAAAAACTCCCCATCCCCTGAGCCCGCAGGTGCTCATGGCCCTCGCCTTTTTGCTGGCGATCCTCACCGGCGCCTTCCTGCTCGCGCTGCCGGCTGCCAACACCAACGGCCAGTGGCGCGACGCCGTCTCCGCGATCTTCACCGCCACCAGCGCCACCTGCGTCACCGGACTCACGGTGATCGACATCGGCAGTGAACTCACGCGCTTCGGCCAGCTCGTGGTCCTCACGCTGATCCAGCTCGGCGGCCTCGGC
>MWEJ01000227.1 GCA_002071025.1 Verrucomicrobia bacterium ADurb.Bin070
TCCATCAAAGCACTGACAAACAGGATCGGCATGCCCGGCGCGATCTCGCTGATCCGATCACGCGCCTCGATGCCGTCCATCAGCGGCATCGCGATGTCCAGCATCACCCCGTCCACCTGACCCGTGTTCGTACTGACCAGATCCACCGCTTCCTGCCCGTTGCGGGCTTCAAGCACGCAGTAGCCGGCATCCATCAGGATCCGCTTCGAAATGAAGCGAACCCCGTCATCGTCATCGGCGACGACAATCGTCTCGTGGCCGCGATCACTTGCATTCACGCCCACCCCCTTTTTTAAGCCTGGAACGTGTGCGTCCCCACGCACAGCTCCGACCACCTAGAATGCACGTATGAGGGTACCGCCATACCCCACTTTGACCGACAACGTCCCCGTCGCGACACCGCCCTTGCCATCGGACACGTCATAACTGAACGTGTCGATGACCGCATCGGTATGCGCGGGCGGAATGTAGGTCAGCGTGTGATTGGCTGCATCCCGTGTCAACGAACCGCCTTTAGAGCCCTGCGTTGCGATCGAGGCCAGCGACAGCGTATCGCCGTCCGGATCGCTGGCCATGCCGGTCAGCACAGCTTCAGAGATCGTGTTGTTGGCATTGGCCCCCTGAATGGACGTCCGCCACGCGTTCAGCACATACGGCCCGCTGATGCCCGGCGAGATATTACTCTGCTGCCAGTTCCAGGTCAGCACCGCATCGGCCTCCACCGTCATCTCAAAACTCGTGCTTTCGCCACTGATAGGCTCCTGCCCCGTCATGCTCCACCCCGTGCACACATACTGCGTCGGGCCAGATCTGCCGGTCGGCGTCATGCTGAGCGACAGGACGGTGCCGGCCAAATTCGTGTACACCCCCGCGGCCGGCGTTCCCGTGCCGTACGGCGAGATGATCTGGAGCGTCTTGTTCAGATTGCCCAGCACCAGAGGGTCGGGAGTTGCCCAAACATAAGAAGCCAGCGGCTGAAAATCAAGGTAATATTCGGCTTGTGCACGAAACAGAACATCCGTCGTGAAATTAGCCGGGACAACGATTGTGTAGGTAAAATTCAAGGGAGTCGGCAAATCAAATGCCGTGAAAAGAATCGACTTCTTGTCAGGTGAGACCAAAGGTCCGCCGTCGCCGCTCGCCGTTCCGATCAACCACCCGTCCGGCATAACAGGAAACCAGGCCAAAGCACCAAGCAAACTGGTTTCTGGATACACGAACTGCGACACAATGGTGTTGGTACCCGGCGAGAGGTAACCGGAACACGAATGGGTCGCTACCTGTGCTTGAGACTCACAAGCGAACAACAGCAAGCCCACTGTTACAACGGAAGTCTTCAGGATTTTTCTACTCAATGGACTCATAGAACCACCTTCAATCTCATCCTTACAACCCAGGAGCATAACCATCCGGAGTTTGTATTGTTTCGGATACGTGATACCCACCAGAACGATAGTAATACATAACACGGCTTGCCTCTGTCGTGTCAATTTTCCACGGAGGAAAAGCCGTGTCTGCGCTGTGCCGGCCATCGGTGACATTTTCAGAGTCTGGAGTCGTGGTTCCCACAAAGTTATCGAGTGCCAGCGCACTAAACGTGTAGCCCGGAGCGCGATAGAGGCTCATGAATTTGTTCGCCTCGTATACATCGATGACCCAGAACGGTTCCTGGTAATCGGCACTGTGATAGCGCTTCACCAAGAGCCTTCCCGGCAGATTCTCGGCAACGAGCGAACTGCCCGACATACCGGCAAGCTCGAATTCAACGTCAGCACTCAAGTGGTTCGTCACCGCTTGATTGCCGGGTACAACCACCGTGTAGGTAAACACCACGGGGTCTTGCGTGAAGGGGCCGGCGAACACAATACTGGTTCCCTCACCGCCAAGTGTTGGCGCACCGTCACCCGAAGCTGCCAGGAGCGTCCATCCTGTCGGAAGAATCGGACGCCACACAAGAGAAATCAGTGTTTCTCCCGCCGGGCACGTGAAACTGCATGAGACCGCAACACCGGACGAAGGTGATCGATAACCATTGCACTCGTGCGAAGCGCTAACTGCGGGGAAAAGGATATTGCCTGTTCCTGTCGGCGCCGTTTCAAGGGACAAGGTGTAGTTCCCCGCATCCGCGCCGGTCAACGCGGATGTATCGATCAACGTGACCGGCTTGCCCTCGCCAACCAGCTTGTCGGCAAATGCCGCTACCGCATTCAACGCGACGTCGTCGCCATCCACAGGCGTGATCAGCGTCAACGCATTGACATCGATCGTCGCCGCCGTCGTGCCGTCGTAGACCTTTTCGGCCACCGTGAACGAGCCGCCGACCGTCAGGACCATCGGAGTGATTGTCAACGTGCCGGCGACGTAGGCGATCGTGTAGTTGCCGCTCAGCGCGAGCGTGCCCTGCGTGATCGCGTAGGTTCCGACGTTTTCGCCGGGCTCGCGCGTCAGCGCGCCGGCGAAGGCGTCGCCGCCGATCAGCGCCGGGGCGACGGTGTAGGTCAGCTCGGGGTTGGCCGCGCCGTAGGTCTTCGTCTGCGCGGCGGCCGTGACGGTCACCGCCAGCCGCGTGATCGTCAGATCCGCGCCGGCGTAGGCCAGGTCGTAGTTGCCGCTCAGCGCGAGCGTGCCCTGCGTGATCGCGTACGTGCCGACGTCCTCGCCGGGCGCACGGGCCAGCGCGCCGGTGAAGGCGTCGCCGCCGATCAGCGCCGGGGTGACGGTATAGGTCAGCTCGGGGTCGGCCGCGCCGTAGGTCTTCGTCTGCGCGTCGGCCGTCACCGCCACCGCCAGTTTCGTGATCGTCAGGTCCGCGCCGGCGTAGGCCAGGTCGTAGTTGCCGCTCAGCGCCAGCGTGCCCTGGCCGATCGCGTACGTGCCGACGTCCTCGCCGGGCGCACGGGCCAGCGCGCCGGTGAAGGCGTCCGTGCCGATCAGCGCCGGGGCGACGGTGTAGGTCAGCTCGGGGTCGGCCGCGCCGTAGGTCTTCGTCTGCGCCTCGGCCGTCACCGTCACTGCAAGCGGCGTGATGGTGAAGTCGGCGGGGACGTAGACAAACGCGTAGTTGTTGTCCGCGCCGCCGCCGACCGTGATCGCGCCGGCATGCGTGCCAACACCCGTCGTGGTTGTCACGTCGGTCGCGACGGTCGGAGGCGTGTCAAGCACCGTCGCATCCTCGCCGTTGACGAAGCCGGAATATTGGAAGTTCAATTCCGGATTGGTTTCGCCGTACACCTTGGTCTGGGCGTCGGCGGTTACGGTCAAGACCGCTTGGGTGACGGCGGCGGCAACCACCTGTGTGCTGATCGCATACCAAGAGGCGTCTGCGCCCTCGAGCGCCAGCCCGTAAACCACCACGCGTTTCTCCTGACCGACCTCCGGGGTGTCGAAGAAGGCGCCCGAAGACGTTGTCACCAGCGAAACGTCCGTATGCCCGTCCATCAGCCCGCTCAATGCTCCGTAGGCGGACACCGTCGCGTTCGTGAGGCCGTCGTATGTCTTGTCCAGAACCGCAAGGTCGGGCAGCGTCAACAGCATCGGCACCGGCAGCGGATCAGGCTGCGCGCGCACGGTCGACGGATTGGCCATGCCGTCGAGCTGATACTCGATCACTCCGCCGATCCCGTTGGTGCCCTGCGTGCCCTCGGGTACCTGGACCACATATTGGAAGACGACGGGATTGTTGTCCTGCAGATCCTCGCCAAAGAATACCAGCGCACCGTCCGAGGGCTCGTAAACCGGCTGGCCGTCGCCGGATGCCGCGACAACCGTCCAGCCGTCGGGCAACTCGGGGCGCCACAAGAGCGACAACACCTGGCGCCCTTCGGCGGGATACGCGAACGCGCACGCGACCGTCATGGTCTGGCCGGCCACGTAGCCGCTGACCGCATGCGTGGCGCGCGAGGAGTCGAGCGTGATCACAAAGGTTTCGCTGTCCGACTGATTGTCCGGCACGGTCCCGTCATCGGTCACCGTCACCGTCACGCTGAACGTCGCGAATGCCGCGCCGGCCTGCTCGGCCGTGGGCGTCCACGTAAACACCCCGCTCGCGGGATCGATTTGCATACCGGCGTCTTTGGACGCTTGATCGAGCGAGAAGGTCAAGGCGTTGGATTCCGTGTCGGTCGCGGTCGCGGTGAAGGTCAGCGGCGTGAAGATATCGGTGCGCTGATCCCCGATCGGCGCCAGCACCGGCGCGTCGTTGACCGGGTTGACCGTCACGTTCACGGTCACGGTGTCGAAACCGCCCAGGCCGTCTGCCACCTGAACCTCGAACGCATCACTGCCCGACCAGTCAGCCGTCGGCGCGTATGAGATCGCGGGCGCGGTTCCTGTGCCGCCCGCCGTGGCGTTGCCGTTCGCGGCAGGCGTCTTCAGCGTCCACAGCAGGCCGCTCTCGAGCGAGGACCGATACGGCTCGCTCGCGGCCAGTTCAGCCGGGGTCTGCCACGCGATCGGCGCACCGTCTTCATCCATCGTCACGTCAACGCTGACGGCCGGCGTGATCAGCGGCGCGACCCATTGCCAGGTCAAGACAGCATCCTGATTCAACGCGAACGCGACCTCGTGCGCCTCTCCGGCGGCGGGATCGCCGCCGCTGAGCGACCAGCCCGTGCAGGCGAAGGTGCGCGTCCCTTCCGTAAACGGCGCGGTCACCGAAGCCGACAGAGCCGCTCCGTGCACATTGGTGTAGATACCCGGCGCGGGCACGCAGTGTTCCTCGACCGAAACGATTTCATAGGTGTGCAGCTCCGGGACCGGCAGCGGATCCGGGAAGATCGCGACCGTCAACGGATTCGCCATGCCCACGGTCTGATATTCCGCCTCCGCGCGGATGGTCTGCGGACCGGTCACCCCAGCCGGCACGCTGACCCAATAGCTGAAGATCAGCGGGTTGGGCGCGTTCAGATCTGCGCTCGCGCCTGAAAAAACGATCGTGCCGTCGTTGGCGTCGATCTCGGGCGCCGCCTGCCCCGCCACGCTGAGCAGGCTCCAGCCTGCGGGCAGGATCGGCCGCCACAGCAGCGAGAGCAGCGTTTTTTCGGCGGGATGCGTGAAGGTGCAGTCGATGCGGGCGGTGCGGCCCTGCAGATAACCCTCTGTCGCGTGCTCGCCGCGTGAATCCACCACGCCGACCGTGAAACTCTTCGTGTCGGACAGTGCCGCGGGCAACGGCGCAGGCAGCGCACCATCGTCCGTCACGGTGACCGCAACCGTATAAGATTGGCCGGCCCCGGCCTGCTCCGCAGTCGGCGACCAGGTGAAGACGCCTGTCGCCGCGTCAATCGCCATACCGAGCGCCAGCGAAGCCTCGTCGAGAGAGTAGCGCAGCGTTTGCCCGGGCAGGTCCGGGTCCGTCGCCGTGGCGGTAAAGGTCAGCGTCGACTGCGCGTCGGCCACCTGATCGCTCAACGCGCCCAGTACCGGCGCACGATTGACCTCGGCCACCACGATCGTGAAGGTTTCGGACGCGCTGAACGCCTGATTTCCTGTCTCCGCAGCGGTAACGGTCAACGTGACCGGGTAGCTCTGTCCGCCCTGCGTTTCACTCGGCGTCCAAGAGAAGGCGCCGTCCGCGGAGATCGTCATCCCGGCGGCCAGCGAGGCCGCATCCAGCGCGAACGTCACGGCGCGCGG
>MWEJ01000228.1 GCA_002071025.1 Verrucomicrobia bacterium ADurb.Bin070
TCAGCAGTGAGTTTCATGGTGCGTTTTCAGTGCGGGCGAGCCCGCAACCCAATTTCATCTCGCACAAAGGCACAAAGGACACAAAGGGGGGCATGACCTACCATTCACCTTCGTGCCTTCGTGTGAGAAACAATTTGTTATTGATTGTGTTGGTTGATTCGTAAGACACGATAGGCGTTTCAATCCGCGTCGTCGGCTTTGGGCGTCGCTTTGCCGATGGCGGGAGCGGGCTCGGCCTTGATCTTGGCGATGATCTGCGCGACGACCTCGGGATGACTGCGCAGAAATTCGGTGGCGGCGATCGAGCCCTGGCCGATCTGCTCCGACTCGAAGCTCAGCCACGAGCCGCGCTTGGCGACCACATTGCGCGCGATCGCGGCGTCGAGTACCGAGCCTTCCCACGAGATGCCGCGGGCGTAGAGAATGTCGAACTCAGCCTCGGTGAAAGGCGGCGCGACCTTGTTCTTGACGACCTTGACGCGCGTGCGGTTGCCGATCACGGTGCCCGTGGGATCCTTGATCGCGCCGATACGCTGCACCTGCAGGCGCACCGAGGCATAGAATTTGAGTGCTTTACCGCCCGGGGTGGTTTCGGGATTGCCGAACATCACGCCGATCTTGTCGCGCACCTGGTTGGTGAAGAGACAGAGGGTTTTGGTCTGCGCGATGGCGCTGGTGAGCTTGCGCATCGCCTGCGACATCAGGCGCGCCTGAAGGCCCATGTGAGAGTCGCCCATGTTGCCGTCGATCTCGGCCTGCGGGGTGAGCGCCGCGACGGAGTCGATCACGATCACGTCCAGCGCGCCGCTCTTGACGAGCTGCTCGGTGATGGTGAGCGCCTCTTCGCCCGAGTTGGGCTGCGAGACGAGCAGGTTGTCCAGATCCACGCCGATGCGGCGCGCGTAGTTGGGGTCCATCGCGTGTTCGGCGTCGACAAAGGCCGCCAGGCCGCCGGCTTTCTGGGCGTTCGCGATGATATGGAGCGCGAGGGTCGTCTTGCCGGAGGATTCCTGGCCGTAGACTTCGACCACGCGGCCGCGCGGCAGGCCGTTGACACCGAGAGCGAGATCGAGCGAGAACGCGCCGGTGGGAATAACCGGTATATCTTTGGAAGCCTCCGCGTCGCCCATGCGCATGATGGCCGCATCGCCGAACTCTTTGCGAATCTGTGACAAAACCGCTTCCAATTGTGTGTTGCCCGCCTTTTTCTCGGCCATATCTCACTCCTTGCTCTGTGTTTAAAACGAGCGACATGATACCAAAAACGCCCCCCGGAGGGGAGCGTTTTCTTGTATCTTCGACTCCGCGTCCTTGTCGCTCAATAGGAAAGCATGCGCGGCAGCTCCTTGGCCTCGGCCACCCATTTGGCGACATCGGCTTCGGTGGGCGTACGGCGCGTGAGCTTCTTCTCCTCGTTGACCTTCACCATTGCGGCGGCCAGGTGTCCGGGATTGCGGTTGGCCAGCTCGGGGACCGTGTCGACGCCGGCGGCCTCAAGCAGTTCGGCGAATTCGGAGCCCACGCCTTTGATCCTGAAGAGATCCACCATGTTGGCGAACCTCAGGATGAGCTTTTCCGCGATGCCGGATGACCGGGCGAGATCCTCGCGCGCTTTCGGCGTAAGGCATTTCTCCAGCAGCGTGTCGGTGTCTTTGACGCCAACGGTGCGCAGCTTTTCCCCCATGATCGGGCCGATGCCCTCGACTTCCTCAATCGGATAATTGGCCATGGCATACCCTTTCCGCCGGTGCGCGCGAAAACACGTCCGGCCGGGATGAGGCCTTGCGGACATACCGTATGTGCACAGTGAACCTCATCCATCAGTATGTCGGCATCAAAGCAGAGTTAAGGAAAAAGGTCAACCGTAAAGATTACTGCCTGCGCTGTCCGCTGAGCGACCGGACCGCCAGAGCGGCGGTGGCGAAGGCGGCGGTGAGGTTGTAGCCCCCGGTGGGGCCGTCGATGTCCATGACCTCGCCTGCGAAGTAGAGGCCGGGACAGACGCGTGACTGCAGGGTGGCGGGGTCGACCTCGCTGAGCGGCACGCCGCCGAGGGTGACGATCGCCTCCTTGAGCGGGCGCGTGGACGGCCGCCGGACACGAAAGATGTCGCGGCCGACCTGCCATTCCAGTTCGAAGTCGTTGAGGTTCTGGCGCGCGACGCAGCGGCTGGCGTTATAGGCCGCCGCGCCGCCGAGTCCCCAGCGCTCGCAGTCAAGTTGCCCCCATCCCTCATAGAGGCGCCGGCCCTTGTGGAAGACGCGGCAGACCGCCTCTTCGCAGGTGGTGCCGGCGCGAGCCTCGATCCACGGATGCGCGATGACGAACCCGATCAGGCCGGGACGGTAGGGCTTGAGCGAGTGGCCGAGGGCTTTGGCGAATTTTTGTCCGTCCCCGACCGAGCCGGTCTTGGGATAACTCACGCCGCCGGTGGCGATCAGCACGCGTTGCGCCGGCAGCGAGAAGTGGGCGGTGGCGACACGAAACCCGGCGGCATGGCGTTCGATGCCGGTTACGGGGGCGTTGAGACAGAGCGCGGTGCCGGTGTCGCGCAGAGCGTCAGTCAGGGCGTGCACCACGTCCGAGGCCTGCTCGGAGCGCGGAAAGACACGACGGTCATCCATCTGCTTGAGCGGCACGCTGTGGCGCTGGAACCAAGCCTGCACGGCCGCAGGCGAACAGGCGTTCAGCGCGGGCGCGAGAAAGTCAGACATCGGTGCGCCCATGTCGCTCAGCATTTGCGCGGGCGCGATGTCTTTGGTGAGGTTGCAGCGGCCGTTGCCGCACATCAGCAGCTTGCGGCCGGGCTTGTGTTTGCGCTCGAGGATCAGGGTGCCGAGACCGTGCTCGCCGGCGAGACAGCCTGCGAAAAGGCCGGCCGCGCCGCCGCCGATGATCAAGAGGGGGACTGGGGTGGGCATAGGAGAGGAGTTAGGAGGGAGGAGTTAGGAGTTGGGGGCCGGGGGAGAGGGGGTAAAGGCGGCCGGCATGAGAAAGAGGCCGAAATCGCTGATGCAGGGGCAGGCCGCAGTCTGGGTGATTCGCAGGCGGACGCGGTCGCTCTTGATCTTGGGCCCACGAAAGAGCCGGCACGCGCCGATACTTTGTCCCTTGGCGTATTCGCGCCATGCGCCCTCCTGCCAGGTGTCGATCGCGAAGGCGTCCACGCGGTGGCCGAGCCTGATGTTTTCGCGCAGTCGGATCACGTTGAATTCGGAGACGGCCGGCAGGGTGAGGGTCAGGGTGGCGTTGGTCACGCCGTCGTCCGTGGACCAGAAGCTGTACCGGTCGCCGTCGAGCACGCGCGAGGGCGCGAAGGGCGCGGGGTCGCCCGGCGCGGCCGCCGGCGCGGCGCGCACCAGGTCAGCGGCGGCCAGCGCGCCGTGCGCGAGATCATTCGCGAAGAGGGTGCGCAACAGGCCGCCAAACTCATCCAGCGAGCGGATGTCGGCTGCGCACACCAGCCCGTCGCGGTCGGGCGCCACGCCGAGGTTCATGCAGCCGCCCTTGCCGACGCTATTGAAATAGATCTCCATGAGCTGGGCCGGGTTGCGCACGGTGGCGTCTTCGTTCGGGTGCCAGAACCAGCCCTTGCGCAGCGGCACGTCGCACTCGGCCGGAATCCAGGCTGTTCCGTCTCGATGTCCGGCTGGCCCCTCGATGTGATTCATGGAGTCGCCGTTGGCCGGACGCGCGGGGTCGGTCCGGCCTTTGGGCGTGAACGTGGCCCAGCTCTCCTCGGCGGCGAAACCCTTCTCGTTGCCGACCCAGCGGCAGTCCGGCCCCACGTCGCCGAAGATGCAGGCCGAGGGCTGGAGCTGGCGCACCAGGTCCCAGGTGGCGGGCCAGTCGTAATAGGTGAAACGGTCGATGTTGCGTTTTTCGCGGGCGCCGCCGTAGTAGCCGTCGCCGCCGTTGGCACCGTCGAACCAGACCTCGAAGAGGGTGCCGTAGCGGGTGAGCAGCTCGCGGAGCTGGCCGTGGTAGATCGGCAGGTAGGCGGGCGTACCGTAGGCCGCGCTGTTGCGGTCCCAGGGCGAGCAGTAGAGCCCGAAGCGAAGCCCGTGCTTCTTGGCGGCGTCGGCATATTCGCGCACGAGATCACCTTTGCCGCCGCGCCAGGGCGACCGCGAGATGTTGTGTTCGGTGGTCCGGGTGGGCCAGAGGCAGAACCCGTCATGATGCTTGGCCACCAGGATCACGCCATTCATGCCGCCGCGCTTGAGCGCCGCCACCACCTGTCCGGCATCGAGCCGGGCCGGGTTGAAGAGCGCGGGATCTTCCCCGCCGTACCCCCATTCTCGGTCGGTGTAGGTGTTCAGGCCGTAGTGGATCAGCGCGAAAATCTCGGTCTCGTGCCAGCGCAACTGGCGCTCGGACGGCACGGGGCCGTAAGGCGCCGGCGCGTTGGTCTGCGCGGTGGCGGCCGTACCGAGACAGGCGCAGAGCAGAGATATCGTGAGCACTCGGATTTTCACATCAGGTTCTCCTCAGCGTGTTGACAAGCTACCGCAGCGTGACCGGCGTGAGGTCCTTCTCCCACCACGGCTGCGAGAGAAAGACGGTGTCGAGGTCGGCGGCGAGACTGATGACCGAACGCTGCGTGAGGTCATCCTTGGAGCCGGGGTAGGCGTGCCAGTAACAGCGCACAACCGGGAATCGGTGGGCGGCGTAGGCTGCGGGCGCGTTGGTCTGCGCGGCGTCGCCGTGCGCGAGCTGCCAGAGCTTGGCCTCCTGCCAGGAGACCTCGCCGTTTTTGTCCGTGTCGAGCGCGGTCGGAGTCGGCTTGCCGGCGAGGTAGGACTTCCAGTCCCAGGTGGCGGCGGCGCCGCTGAGTTCATAGAGAAAGCTGCTGTTGGCCTCGTCGGTCTCGGCGGACTGCTGCCAGGTGTCGTAGCGGTCGGGCACGCCGCCCTCGCGGCCGCCGCTGGGGTCGGCGGCAGAAATGAGCGCACCTGCGGGCAGCAGCCGCTCGACGATCAGCGCGGAGAGGCTGGTGGGCCAGCGGCCGTCGTGCCGCGTCCGGTACGCCTGGATCGCGGTGCCGATGGCCTTGAGTTCGGCGGAGACGACGGCCATGCGTTCAACGGGCGCGAGCGCGGCGCAGGCGTCCGGCGTCAGGGCTAGCGCATCAGCTTCGTCGACGTCCTGCGCGGAGCGGCAGCCCGCCCAGACGGCGAGCGCGGCGAGCAGTGCGAGAGGCAGCTTCATGGTTCTGTTCCTCGGTTGGGGCGGACCCGGTTTTGCGAAGGCATCCGCAATGTCCTCACGCCAGCGTCCAGCCGTTGTGATAAGGCTGGCGCAGCAGGGCGTCGGCCTCCGGCGAGTTGGTGATGTGCGCGGCGGCGGCATCGTACACGATCTCCTTGCCGATGCGCAAAGCGATGTTGCCGAGCAGCACGAATTCAGTGACCGGCCCTGACCACTCGAAGTCACATCCGGCGCGCCCGCCGCCTTTGCAGGCGGCATGCCATTCGCCCCATGTGCCTTCGCGCCGCGGCAGGCTCTTGGGGATGGACGCGCACGCCTCGGCCAGCGAGGGATCCAGGATCTTCTCAAAGACCATCTTGCCTTTGTCGCCGATGTAGAGCACCCCTTCGTCCGGCAACGGCGTCACGCCCAACTCGGCC
>MWEJ01000229.1 GCA_002071025.1 Verrucomicrobia bacterium ADurb.Bin070
TCGGAGAGCGCAAAGGCGTCGGGCAGCAGGCAGGTGTGAAACGCGTCCGTTTCAAGCTTGCCGGCTTCGACCTCCTCGTAGGAGACGAAATGCGGTGACCAGCCGGCCTCGCGCAGCGCCCGCAGCAGGTCGGTTCGCAGCGCGGCATGCCGGTTGTGGCGCGCTTCGTAGCTTGAGAACCGCCGCGGCCAAGTCGCTCCGTCCTCAAAGGATTCAAACAGCCAGGCGAGCTGGATCGAGGCGTGGGAGTAATGGATGGCCACCGGGTCGTACAGCCGTTCGGCACGCAGCAGCCGGCGGGCCAGCGGCGTGTGCATCTCGCGCACAACCGGCGCCAGCGCGCGCCCTTTGGCGCTGAGCCGCAGCGCGGGGCCTTCGCCTTCGAGCAGATCTTCGCTCCACCAGAGAATCGCGCCGCAGTCGCCTTCCAGCAACAGGTGCCAGAGACGGCGCGAGACCGCCACCGGATCACGTTCGCCGTATGTGGCGAACAGCGGCTTGCCGCGCATGAACGACCCGAAGATCGCGCGCGCGGCGGTGATATCATAGGGCTCCACCCAGTCCAGCACGCGCGATAATTTCCAGAGGTCATATCCGCCCCAGGCGCTGGGCATCTGGGTGCCTTCGATGCCGACCGGCGCGGCGGGGGCCGCCTCGCGCGCGCCGTCGCGTAGGTCGGCCAAGGTCTCGGCGAGCGTGTCATCCATGAAGGTGCGGAAGTCGCACCACGGCGCGAGGTGCCAGCGCTCGGGCTGTGCGCGCACGCGCTGCGGCGTGTAACGCATGGCGCGCAGCGCGGCCCAGTCCGGCTGCTGATCGAGGGCCTCGATGCGGCCGGCCAAGCGCGCCTTGATCTCGTCGGTCGAGAAGGGACGCACCGCCTCCCATGCGTTGAACCGGGTCAACCAGGCCGCGTTCAGGGCGTCCAGCGAGGGGTAATGCTGCCGCAGCCGCAGCCGCAGGGCGGCGAGACTGGCCGGCGCGAAATCATAATCGAAAGGATTGGCGGAGACCGTGACGGAGAGTTCGTCGCGGATGTCGTACAGCAGCGGATTCCATGTCGCGTGGCGCGTGGCGGCGCGACGCATGTCGTCGCGGGCTTGGGCGCGCCACACCGGATCTGACAGGCACACGTCGCGCGTGAACGCATCGGGGCTGCGCGTCTTCATCCACTGCGTGATGAAGGCGTTCCAGTCGGTCACGGACGACCGGAACTTCAGGCAGAGTCCGGGACTGACGATGTTCTCCACGTAGTAATCGAAGCCCAGCGCGCGCCACGGCGCGGGGTCGCCCGCCGGACCGGTCATCAGCGCGGTCACGCCCAGTTCGCGGCAGGCCCGGGCGAGTTCTTGGGTGCTGCCGCGGTTGCGCGCCACCGTGTCGCCGCACCACAGGATCACCCGATAACCGCCGCCGTCGAGGTTCACCTGCGCCGGATATGCCGACAGGGCGCAGCCGAACAGGATGAGTGCCGCCGTCATACGCCGCATCATCAGATGACGCATTTCCCCTCCTCCGCTTGACATGGGGCCGAGTGCCCCGCGTTCCCGTTCTCGTTCTCGTTCACGTACCCGTACACGGTGTCGTCTTTACGAATGTGGTTTCCACGCTCGATCATTCGGAATGGGGGCGAATCCCATCCGCATCCTCGAGTACGTGAACGTGTACCGTTTCGCTGTGAACGTGTACGGTCTTCCGGCCAACAGGGTGTTACATGGACAAGGTTATCCGATTGCGATTACGATTACGATTACGAAAAGTTCTCCCCAACAGAACGGCCATGCGCCCTCGGTCACCCTTCGCCCTCGGATCAGCATTGACGAGCTTCGCCGGAGGCTCAATAATCAACGCCAATCGAGCGGCGTGGGGCTCGGGGCCGCAAGCTGAACAAAACGAAAAAAAGGCGGTTCAGGGATGCGATTCAAAACAGGATCTTTTAGAAATGTCGCGGGTGCGTGTCTGCTGTCATCCGCAGGTGTCGCCACTGCGGTCTCGGCGGCGGAGATCGCGGCGGGCTGGACGCATTCGGTGGCGGTGCAGGACGGATGCGTCTGGACGTGGGGCGACAACGCTTGCGGCCAGCTCGGTCTGCCGGAGGCCGGGCGTGTACGACGGCCGCGCCGGGTCGAGGGCGTGAAAGACGTGAAGGCGGTCGCCGCGTCTTGGCACACGCTGGCGGTGACGGCGGACGGTCATGTCTTCGCATGGGGACGCAATGACGGTGGCCAACTTGGCAACGGCCGTTTCGGGTTCGCGGCGCAGGAGCGCGTGCCGGCGTATGTGGACGGGCTTCCGCCTGTCGCGGCGGTCGCGGCGGGCTGGGATCACAGTCTGGCGCTGACGCGCGACGGCGAGGTCTATGCATGGGGCGACCGTTCACACGGTCAGCTTGGCGATGGCGTGCGCCAAACAGGAAAGCCGGCGGCGGTGCCGCAGCCCGTGCCGGGTCTCTCGGAAATCATCGCGATTGCGGCGGGCGGCCAACACAGCCTCGCGTTGCGCAGGGACGGCACGGTCTTGGCCTGGGGCAGCAACTGGAACGGCCAACTCGGGAACGGCTCGCACAAGGACGGTTCGCACAGTGCCGTGCCACGGCCGGTGATCGGGGAACGCGGTAAAGACATTCTTACGAACGCGGTGGCGATCGCGGCCGGCGCGCTGCACAGCGCGGCGGTCACGCGCGACGGCCGGTGTCTCGCCTGGGGATACAACGGCTCGGGACAGATCCCGGTCGGCGGGCGCGGCAGCTTCTGGGGCGATGGCGGGGCGCGCAATGTCGCGCGGCCGGCTCAGGCTATGCCTTCCGGAAAGCAGTCGCTGCCCGCCTGCGCGGCGGTGGCCGCCGGATATGAATCCACCTACGCGCTCACGGCAGAGTCGGGCCATGTCCTCGCCGCGGGTTGGGCGCAATACGGCGAGTTGGGGAGCGGCACGTCCGGAGGCAACCGCGACACCCTGGGCCCCGTCACAATCGGCTGCACCGTCGTGTGGCCATCGCCGTCCGCCGGCGAATGGCACCCCGCTCTGGTCTATCGTTATACCGATCTCGCGCATCTCGACAAAGGCGTCAAGGATCTGGAGGTCGTGGACCCTTTCACAGGCCCTCCGCTGATCGTGAAGCCGTCACCGGCTGTCGCCACGGTGACGGCGCGCGTCGCGCGCAACGCTGGCCAGGTCGAGACGCAGGCAGCGCTGGAGTATCCGGCGCAAGCGGCACCCGGCCGGCCGGTCGCGATGCGGCTCGCGCGGCTGATGTTCGGCTCCCACTCGGGCGACAACGATTTCGCGACGGCGGTGCGGCTGCGTCTGACGCAGGGCACGACCGGCGAGACGGTCGATCTGCCGCTCGTGGCCGACACGCGCGCCGGCGGCGCGCTGCCGCCGCTGGGCGGCATCGTGTCGCTCGCGGCCGGTCTGCATCATGCGCTGGCCCGCGACCGCGACGGTGCGCTCTGGGCATGGGGCCACAACGGCTTCGGGCAGCTCGGCGACGGCAACGTGGCCGACAGCACGGTGGCCGTGCGTCTGGCGCCGTTTGATGACGAGCAAGGGCGGCGCGCGACACGCGCCGCCGCGCCTGTTCCCGCACCGGTTTCGCGCGCGGCGGGACAGCGGCCCGCCGGCGTGGCAGGCGACGGGATCACGCTCGACCAAGCGGCGCTGCAGGCGGCGATCGACGCCTGCTCGCGGCGGGGGGGCGGCACGGTCCGTCTGCCGCCGGGCGTCTATCTGACCGGCTCGCTCGTATTGCGCGACGGTGTTACGATGCACCTGGAGAAAGGGGCGACCCTGCTTGCCGCCCCCAACCGGCAGCATCTGACGGAGCGGGCGCTCATTTTCGCGAAAAACGCGCGTGACATCGCGATCACCGGCGAGGGCGTGCTTGATGGACAGGGCCACGTCACCGGCGCGCGCGACTGGCGGCACAACGTGATCCTGATGGAGGGGTGCCGCAACGTGCGGATCGAAGGCATCAGTACGGTCAATGCCGGCGCGTGGACCGAGCATTACATCCGCTGCGTCGGCTTGACGATCAAGAACGTCACCGTGCGCAGCCTGCGGCCTGGGCGCAACAACGACGGCATCGACCTTTCCGGCTGCGAGCAGGTGCGCATCGAAGGCTGCACCGTGATCTCCGATGATGACGCGATCGTCATCAAGAGCCAGTCGGCGGACCGTGTGAACCGCGACATCGAGGTCGTCAACAACGTCTGCCACACCTACCGGGGCGCCTTCAAACTGGGGACTGAAACGCGCGGCGTTTACCAGGATCTGACCTGTCGCGGGCTGACCTGTTACGGGGCGAAAGCCCTGGAACTCTACTCGGTGGACGGTTCGGAGATTGAACGGGTCACGGTCGAAAACGTGCGCGCCTATGATGCGCTGATCGCGCTCAACATCCGGCTTGGCGCGCGTTTGCGGCCCTCCTATTGGGCGAAAGGCCTGACGCCGCAAACCGGCGTGCTGCGCGACATCCGCATCCGCGACGTGGCCGTCGAGATCGGGACGCGTTCCTGGCGCGAGGTGTTGCTGGATCACGGCATCCCTGACGCGGAGTGGGCAACGGGTATGCCCGAAGCGCCGTATGACAGTTGCATCTCCGGCCTGCCGGGGCATCGGGTAGAGAAGGTTGTGATCGACGGCTTCAAGGTGCGGGTGCCGGGCGGCGCGCAGAGCGTGCCGGATGCCGCGACCCTGCCGGAACGCCCCGACGCGTATCCGCACGGCGGGAATTTCGGGCCGCTGCCGGCGTATGGTCTTTTCGTGCGCCACGCACAAGGAGTCACGTTGAAGAACGCCTCATTCGAGAGCGTGCATCCGGACGCGCGTCCGCCGGTCGCGTTCTTCGACGCGCCGGATTTCAGTAACCTTGTGACGGCCCCCTGAACGGGAACAACAGGCGTTCTACCGGAGAAGCATGATCGTTCCCGGCGTCGCAGGTCCGGTCAAAACCTTCAGGACACCCGTCCCCTCGAACACGGCGCTTTTGTGCTCGGCGTGACTGCCGGGAGCGCCCCAGGTGCCTGTGTAGGCTGGTTCCCCGCCGAGGGCCAATGCGGTCACGATCTGCGTCCCGGGGTTGTTCAGCATCATGCCGGCGCCTGAGGCTATGGCCACCGACGTGCCGGCCGGCAAGGCGTCGTCCTTAGTGATTTCCAGTGTTCCGGCGTTGACCGCTGTATGGCCGCCGTACGTGTTTGCGCCCGAGAGGGTCAGTCTGCCGCTCCCCTGTTTGATCAGGGTTGTCGGCCCGCTGATCACGCCGGCAAACAGGTGGTCGCCGCCATCACCGACCGTGAGAGGGACCGGGCCTTCGGTTTCCAGAGAAGCCGCGAACCAGTGGAACGAGTCCGGTTTCAGCGGTTGCATCGCGACACTGGCGGTCGCGCTCTTGGCCACGAAGCGGAACGAGTAATACCCGTAGTTGCCGGGTTCCGTGTTGAACAGGTGATGTTCATCCGTGCCGTTGACAAACGTCGCATTCTGCGGACGCGTCCCCCAAATGCCCACCTGCGTATAGAGCACGATCGTGTAAAGCTGCCCGACCGCGAGATCGCTGAAGGTCAGCACGCCGGGAGTCCCGTTGTAGCGGAAATCGGAGACCAACTGCGCATAGCCGCTGGTGCCG
>MWEJ01000230.1 GCA_002071025.1 Verrucomicrobia bacterium ADurb.Bin070
TCAAAAAAGACATCGAAAACCCAAGCAAATACGCATGGGTAAGGGCTGATTGCGCCGCCTATGGGATGCTAGTGGATCAGGTGAATGAATTTTTAAAGGTCATCGACGCGGCGATTGCGGACAAGCCTGAAAAAACCCTTAACATCGTGGATTGCGGGTGCGGGCGCGCCTATCTGACGCTGGCGGTCTATTTTTATCTGACGGCGGTCCGCGGGTTCGAGGTGCGCGTGTGCGGCATCGACCGCAAGGCTGACGTGATCGCGACCGCCCGTCGCCTCGCCGCCGATCTGGATGTGGCCGAACATGTCGTCTTCGTTGAGGGAGAACTGGCCGAGAGCGAACCGCCGTTCGAGGCGGACATGGTGTTGAGTCTGCACGCGTGCGATACCGCGACGGATGAGGCGCTGGCGCGCGGCATGGAGTGGAAGTGCCGCTATCTGATTTGTGCGCCGTGCTGTCAGCATGAACTGCACAAAACGCTCAAAGAGGGCGGGCCGATGCAGGCGGTGTTGCGCCACGGCATCCTGCGAGAGCGTCTGGCTGATCTGTTGACCGACACCTTTCGCGCACAACTCCTCCGTATTCTTGGCTTTCGCGTGCAGGTTGTGGAATTTGTGTCTGCCGAAGCCACGGCGCGCAACATTCTGCTCCGGGCGGAATTTTGTGTGAAACCGGGGCAGCAGGCTGCGGTCAGCGACTATCTGGAACTGCGTGATTTCTGGAATGTCACACCTTGGCTCGAGACCCGCATGGCACGCTTGATGGGCAAATATCTCTCGAAATATTAATGCCGCTCTCCGATTGAAGGTGAGGGTGAAGGAGGGGGCAATCCACTTGTCATGATAAGTGGATTTCGCTGCCGGCTCAAAGCAGTGCGCCGGGGCGCTCGCAGAACGGACGAATAGCTGCGATATCTGCGGCGTCGCAGGCCAGCATCACGAGGCGGTCCATGCCGAGCGCGATGCCGCCGCAGGGCGGCATGCCCCGTTCGAGCGCGCGGAGAAAGGCCTCGTCAAGCGGGTAGACGGACTTGCCGAGCGCGAGCCGTTCATCGGCCGCCTGAAGAAACCGCTCGCGCTGCGCGGTCGGATCGCACAGTTCGCTATAGGCATTGCCCAGCTCCAGACCGCCGATGTAAACCTCCCACCGTTCGGCCACGCGCGGGTCGCCGTCGTTGAGGCGTGCAAGCGAGGCGGCGGGTGCCGGATAATCGATCAAAACACACGGCGTGTCGCGCGGCAGGGCAGGTTCGATGCGTTCGACCATGTCCACGTCGAAGCGATTGGCGTCCCAGTCCTTGACTGGATCCCACTGTGCCCAGCGGCGGTAGGCGTCGCGCACGGTGAGCCGGGGCCAGGGCGGGGTGAGGTCGATGCGCTGTCCACCGTATGTGATGACGGTGTTGCCTGTGACGGTGTCAAAGACGCGGGCAACCAACGCTTCGGTGTCGGCCAGAATGTCGGTGTAGTCGGCATCCGTGCGGTACCATTCGAGCATCGTGAACTCAGGGTTGTGACGGCGGCCGCACTCACCGCTGCGAAAACAGGGCCCGATCTGAAAAATGCGCGTGCCCCCGTCTACGAGCAGCCGCTTCATGTGCAGCTCGGGCGAGGCGCGGAGCCAGGCGGTGCCTGAAGGAGGCGCGTCGATATGCGTTTCGAGCGCAGGGGCGTGGATGCGGACGGGCGTTTCGACCTCGGTGAAGTCGCGCGCATAAAAAAATTCGCGCACGGCACGGAACACCGCGCTGCGTATCCGCAAGGTGTCGAGGGAGGGTGTCATAGGGTCATGATACACGCGCGGCCGCAGGCTAATACATCTTTTCGTATTCGCCTTTGCCGAGTCGCTTGAGCTTGGTGAATCCCGCCGACTTGGCGCGGTCGTCGAGCTTGGATTTCGATCGCCCGATGGCGGGAGCCGTGATGACCCGTCGGATCGGCGAGCCGCACTTCGGGCAGGCGGTCAGCCGGGGGTCGTGGATCGACTGGACAATCTCGAACCCCTTGGCGCAATGCGCGCACGAGGCTTCGCAGGAAACAGCTTCGTAGTCGTAAACAGGCATAGCGTAACCGTGAATCGCGAGATGTTAAGCGTGGGGTTTCTCCAGCGCGCAGGCGAAGGAGCCGTCTGTGTGTGAGCGCGTGGGAACGTTTTCGGCAACGCCGGTACAGGTGATTTTCGGGTGCGCGCGGCGCAGAAGGGTGATCTGCCGGCGGTTCTCTTCGTGCTCCAAACTGCACGTGGAGTAGACGAGCCGCCCGCCGGGCGCCAGCAACGCGAGGGCGTTTTCAAGCAGGATGGCTTGGGTGGCGGCCAACTGTTTCATGCGCCGCGTGGTCCAACGCCAGCGGGCATCGGGACGCCGACGCAGCACCCCGCTGTTCGAACAGGGCGCATCCAGCAGGATGCGGTCGAACGGTCCGAACGCCGTCCATTCGGCGGCCGGCGCGGTCAGATCCCCTTGGCAGACCGTGACCCAGGTTTGCCGCGTCCGCGCGAGATTACTCCGGATCAAGGCGAGACGGTCTTCGTGCAGGTCGAGCGCGATGAGCCGGTGGTGCGGATCGGCCTCGTTCGGGGCGCCCATGCGCCAGGCAATCTGGATGGTCTTGCCGCCCGGGGACGCGCAGGCGTCGAGCACGCGCAGGCCGGGACGCACGTCCAGCAGGTCGATCGCCGCTGCGGTTGCAGGATCCTGAACGATGAAGGCGCCTTCGGCGTACCCGGGAACCTCTTCCACGCGCACCCCGTGCGGCAGCGGCCTGAAGGCCTGATCGTTCTCGTTCTGACCTCCGGCCTCCGTTCCCTGGTGCGGCGGGTAGGCCAGCCAGGTCTCGGCGGGCGTGTTGTTCCACTCGCACAGCGCGAGCGTCTCCTCCGGGCCGAAGCGTTGGGCCCAGCGGGTGACCAACGTGTCGGGGTGGGAGGTGCGCACGCCGATTGACTGTCGCTCCAGGTCGGCCAGCACCGCTTCACGCTGGCGTTGCAGATTGCGTAAAACACCGTTGACGAGACCGGCGGTTTGCTGCGACGTCATTTTTGCAGCCTCAACGGTTTCATTGATGGCGGCGTAGTCGGCGACATCCGGCATGAAAAGCAACTGACAGGCGCCGACCAGCAGCGCCGCTTCGGTCTCGCCTTTCGGCATTTTCTTCAGAAACCGCTCAAGCGCCCACGCGAGCGAACGCCTGCGGCGCACGGTGGTATAGACCAGATCGGTGATGAAAGCCCGGTCGGGGACGTCCGGAATCATGCGGTCGGGGAATTCTTGGGTGGCCAGCCAGCGTGTGACAATGAAAATCGCTTCGCGTCTTGAACTCATGGGCGTGAATCATAGAGCAGGGGGGGGCGGAAAGCAAGAGCCCTTGCGGTGATTCAGCATTGACTCGATGACCGGTCTTTGCATAATGGCAGACATTTGATAAATGAAGCAACTCGCTCGTGTATGCCTGTCGGACGCGGGGAGGCAAAAGGAGGGACGATGAGACTTTTAACGGGTGCAGGGGCTGTTTTAGTGTGCTGGACCTGACCGGCGAAACGCGCTCCGTGGCGACGTTGTCCGGTAGCGGCACGGTGTCCAACGGCACGATCCGTGTAACAGGAGTTTTGGATGTGGGGGGCGATGTCGGCGATATCGCAGTGATGGCGGTGAAAGGGAACGTGGCATTTGCCACTGGAGCCGGAATGGCCGTGGACTATCTGAAACCTGCACACGACCGTCTGACGATCAGCGGCATGTTGGGTTTCGATGGCGCCGGCATTGTGACCGTGCGCCTGCCGCAAGAACCGGCTACCGGCTTGGCCGGCCGGTTGCCGTTGGCTGTTGCAGGCTCGATTGCGGGGATCGACAATCTGCCAAGCTGGACAATACATGGATTACCCTCGGCATACACAGGTGCGCTGGTGGTCAACGGTTCGACCCTTTACCTGGAAATCGCGCTTAAGGGAACGGTCATGCTTGTCAAATGAGGCATGTTTTCGCCAGAAAAGGAGCGTTTATGAAGCGATGGATGGTTGTCGGTGCCGCATTGACGTCCGGGGTGACCATGACGCTGGCGGGCGAGAAGAATCCGGCGACGGACTGGATGCCGGCTGCGAAAGTGGGCGTTTTCATGCACTTCCTGCCTTCGCAGACCTCCTATCCGCTGGTCGATGCATTCGATGTTCCGGCGGTTACCCGTCAGGTGGTGGAGTCCGGTGCGCGATATTTCGTGTTCACGTTGGGCCAGAACTCGGGCTACATGAACGCGCCGAACGCGACCTACGAGCGGCTGGCCGGCTTTGAGCCGTACGCGCGCTGCGCGCGGCGCGACCTGCCGAAGGAACTCGCCGCCGCGCTTGCGCCGCACGGCATTAATCCTGCCACTGGGCCGGTCGGATCTTTCGATTCGGCGCAGCTCAAACAGCTTAAAGCGGTGGCTGTGGCGACCGGTCAGTCACGCTAGTGCCCAACGCGCCTCTCTGGGCGCGTGCGTCTTTTTTGGCGCCGCGTCCCCTCGCTTCAGCGAAACAGCAGGATCAGGCCGGGTGCCGAAACGGAAAGCGTGGCGGAGTGGTCGGTCACGCGCACCGTCGCCACATAGCCGTCCGGCACGCTCAGCGTCTCCGCGCCGGCGGCCAGCGCGTCGCGCGTCGCGCTGTCGGCCGAGGCGTACGTGAAGAGGGTCAGCGTATAAGGCAGATCGGCGTCTTCGGGCAGCGCGTAGACCGCGTCGCCCGCCACGCTCAGCGCCCCGGCTATGTCGATGCTGCCGCGGTAGGCGCCGCCATCGAAACGCACGGCGAGGTCGCCGTCGTGAGTGGCGTCGCCCGTCAGGAGACCGTCTGCGGCCAGCACGAGATTCGTCACGCCATCCAGCGCAGCCCCGTGCAGCGCCTGCACGCCGTTGCTCAAGGCGAGCGAGCCTGCGCCGGTAAAGGTGCCCTCGAAGACCGCCGCGTCAAACGCATTGAGCGTCAGCGACGCGCCGGCTGCCAGCGCGACCGTGCCGGTGCCGCTCAGCGGACCGACCGTCTCCAGCGCGCCTGCGGCGAGCATCAGCGTGGCACCTGCGGCGACGCGCGTGCGCGACATGTCCGGTATCACGTCCGTCGCCAACTGGCCGGCCGGGATGTCCAGCGCCCACGGCCCCGCCAGCGCCGCGCGGGCGGTCGTTATCGTCTCGTTAGTCCGGCAATCGATGGTGTACCATGTACTTTTGTCGTTGCTGATCTCCAGCGTCCAGCTCACCGGATCTCGGTTCGTCACGTTGTAGGAGGTGTACAGGCCGTAAGCGTCAAACGAGACCGGGCGGCCCATGTTTACGACCAGCGGATTGATCATGACGTCGCTGTACCACCGGTTGTTCGAACTGCCTGAGATGTCGTTGTCGACCACGCGTTCCGGCGGGAACGGATAGGTGCCCGCGCTGTTATAGCTTCCACCCGGCGCGAAGACGGTCGTGCCGGCCGGGTACAGGACCGGCGCGCCGTTAGTCAGCAGCCGCAGCTCGGCGAAACTGAAGCCGGACGAGCCGAAATCCGACGTGTTGACTTCGTTGCGCACGGCATGCACGGTAAACCGCAGGTACTGAGCCGTGACACCCGCCAATGTAGCGACGGTTGCGTTGGTCGCTGCCCAGT
>MWEJ01000231.1 GCA_002071025.1 Verrucomicrobia bacterium ADurb.Bin070
GCGGCCTTGCGGACCCTGCTTGTTGCTGTTGGTAATCAAAGGTTCCCTACTCAACAAGTAGGCATTCATTCCGCCGGCAGCAGGAGCCTGAACTGCGGATCGGTCACGGTCGCCCACTTCTTTCGGTTAGCCTTCGCCCACATCGGGCGCAGGTTGGTGTAATGGAAGCACTGGCGCTGCTGCCGCTCGTCCCGCAGATCGAACGAGTCGCACGGCATAATGTGGTCTATGTGCCATGCGCGGCCGTAGTTCTGCCAGGACATGCGAGCGTAGAACTGCGCCTCGATGTGCTCGATTAGTTTACCCCACGAGCATCCGCACAGCTCCTCGGTTCGGACGTTCTTCTTGGCGAGCGCGTTCCGCAGTACGTTATAAACCCGAGATCTAATCCGACGCGCCACCCAATACCTTGATGGCTCTGCTCCTGCCTTTATGGCTGCGGCCTCTCGGTAGTAACGCGTGAGCGCAGCAACCCTCGACCTCTCCTTACTCTTCTCGTGGTCCGCATAGTACAGATCCATCTGCGTCCCGATCGTGAGCACGCCGCGCTTTACGATGGTTCGCCTCGGCCAATGGTTTGCCTCTTGGCTGCGCAGTATTCCGCATTCTGCGACGAACGCGCGAAGCATGTAGCCATCGGGTTTGCGTGTCCGCTTCCTGCGGTTCCAACCAGCCTTGCTCGCCGCTCGCTTCTTCTGCTCGGCCGTCGCCCTCAGGTTCAGCCCGTTGAACTTCGCCCACCTGTGCACGCTGGTCTTGGCCCATCCAGTATGCCGCACGATGCGCTTAATCCCCCAGCCGATGGCGAGCAGGCAGCCGACACAGCGTGGCAGGGTGCTCTTGCCGCGCTTGGATGCAGCGAACTTGTCGCCTCCGATCTTGCCGAGCACCTTTGCGCGTTCGGTCGTTAGCCGTCCTCGGTTGGCCATCCCCGCCTTGCCTGTTTCCGGGCGATTTGCGGGCTTTTGTCCTTCGTCCGCTATCCTTCCCTTCGCCGCCTGCTCAGCGTGGCAAATCGGCGGCAAAGCGTGCGACTGGCGGGCTATTGCGGGCGTAGGCTCGGCGTGAAGTTGGGGTTTGTAGTTCATGAGTTCGGCTCTCGCGTGTGCGACGTGTTCTGTAATTGGCTGGCGTTATCGGTTGCGAGGTCAGGACCTACGTCTAGTGCGTGGCCTCGCACGAACGACCCACGCACAAACACCACTTGCCCGCGCTTCCGCTTGAACACCTCAGACGTAAGCATCCGAAAGTGGCCTCGCCTAAAATGGGGAGAGATTGAGCGCTCCGCATCCTCGCGCGCCGACTCGTTTGCTGCGACCGTGAACACGCTGCCGTCGTAGTGCGCAATGTCTTTCACATCGTCACGCGTTGCCTTTTTTGCTGTCTCTGGAAACGCGTCGAGATACAGCGCCAGCCCGTATATCGTCTTCACCATCGACATCGCCGAGTCGCACCAATTGATCCCAGTGTTGTCCTTAAGGCAAAGAACAACATCTTCGCCGTCATCCGCACCAAACCAATAGTGCGTCCGCCCGCGTATGCCATCGCCTGCTTTTTCTTTTTGCGGTATTGATATCGACGGAATTGCGATTATAGACCTACGCTTTGAGCTAGCCGGGAAGTGAATCGCGAATGCGCCTGGTATAGCACCGTCCGCGTCGCACACAACAGCCCACGGCGTGAAAACCTTCCCGGCAACTGGTATTGAGTCGCACGACGGGAGCGCCTTCGCGTACTCGCTTGTCGGTTCGCGCACGGCGGACTCGCAGAACTCGGCGACTCCATTCGACAGAAAGAAGTGCGTTATTCTGCAATACTTCCATACGTAGGTCGCGTAGATCGACGTGTAGACCATATCCGGGTCCACGCGCGGATTCGTTACGTACGGCGTGGCTCTCCATATCCGACCTTCGACATCGAAAAACGCCCGCTCGCATCGGTCTTTTGAGGCCGACTTGAAATGCGGCCATATCGGACTTCTGAATGTTGAAAATGACGTTGTCATGAGTTTCATGTGTTGGCCAAAAACTCGGATTCCCACTCCGGCACCAGCTTCTTGAGTCGCGCCAGCGTGCAGTTCTCGCCGTCCGCCAGATGTGCGTTCTCGGTGAGAGTCCGCTTGATTTCGTTTCGCAGCACGGTCTCCCGCGTGCAGGCCCAGCGCCACGCCTCTTCGTTGTGCGCGGCGGCGGCTTTCAGGTTTTCGACGTGTGCGCCGATGATGCGCCCTATGTCGTCGGGGCGGTCCGGGAATCTCGCACGATCTTCGATGAGTCGGATGTTTTCCGCACGCAGGCGGACGACCTCGGCCAACAAGTCCTCAGTGCCAACGCCCTGCGGCGTTTCGGTTTTTGTGCTCATAGTGATTCGGGAGTTTGTGGCTTCGGCGTGTGCGCGCGCTCGGGGCGCGGCACACCTCCAGCGTTCGGCTCATCCAAGAATGGCCGTCCGAAGTTCCGTAGAGTCCATTGCGCAAGCGTCTCGTCCCGCCGCTCTGCGGTGAGCAGGAAGACGAAGAGGAATAGCGGCATAAATGCGATGGCGGCCAGAAGCCCGGGCCAGTCTCGCGAGAATACGCCACGCCGAACCAGGTGCCCAGAGCCAACGCCCTTGCTGGTCCCGCTTGCGGGTGTCACGGGTGATTCTAGCGAAAATTCTGTTGGCGATGTTTCCATGTTATTCGGTCGGGCGCGGCTCATGCCGGATGTTGGGCGAAGCGGCGTCATGGAGTTCCTTGTCGTGCTCCATCGCGACGCGCACGGCTTCGGCGTAGGTCTTTCCCCAGCACGTCGTGCCGTCGCTGGCGGTCACGAGATAGTCGCCGGCCTTCCCGTCGAGCGCAGCTTCGCGGAAGACGCAGAAGTCTTCGAGCCAGCACAGGTAGTCGAACATCTCAGCCTTGAGCATGAGGTTCGCGGTTAGTTTCGCGTCGCTCGCGCCCAACGAGGCGCCAGACACAACGCCATTACTGGCCGGTTTCTTTTCTTCGGAGTCATTCATTGCGCGTTCTGACGTTGGAGAATGGAAGCGGTGCGCATGGTCATGCCTCCATGATTTCGCGCGTGACCCGCTCGCGGACGACGCGCGCTCGATATCCTCGTGCGTGCAGGTCTGCGACAATGCGTTCAGCCTCGGCTTGGTCGAACGCAACCGAGAGCATCGCGGCGCCGGGTGTGTGCGCGCTCTGCACATACCAGCGGTCTGGTCTTTTGGTGAGCGCAGGCAGCCACGCCGGCGTGGTGATTGCGGTGTCGCGCATTGTCATGCCGCCTCATCCTCATCCCACGGCTGCGCCGCCGTCCGTTCGCGTGCCTCGGCCTTGCGCGCCGTCTGCTGCGTGGCCATGCGCGCGGTTTGCGCGCAGGCGTCGCACTCGCGCAGCGCCGTCCAGCCGCCGCAGAACGCGATGTAGTTGCGCGGCATCTGGCGACGGCAGACGCGGCAGACGCCCTTGGTTGGGTGGCGCGACACGTCGGGCATCGGCACCGGCTTGCCGTGCTCATCGACCGGGCGCTTGAGCATGTCCCCGAAGAGGTCGTTCGCCGTGAGCGCGTTTCGCAGTAGCGGGTCGCGGCGGTCGGAGTCGGTGAGGACGAGGAGAGTCGTGGTGGTGTCGTTCATGCGGCCCTCCCTCCGCGGCTGCGGGACCAGTAGTCGCCCGCCGTGATGGTGACGACGCGCGAGCCGGCGCGAATGAGGCGCGAGACGAAACGCTCGTCAATGCGCTGCACGAGGGCCGCGCTGTCGAGGTTGGTCGTCCACATCGTCCATCGCCCGAGGCGCATCTCAGCCAGCCAGCAGAGCGAATCGGCGACGAAGCCGGTTGTGTCGCGGGAGGCGCCGAGGTCGTCAAAGGAAAGCATGGACGCGCTGGCGAGCTCCTTGGGAAGCTCGTACTCGCCGCTGCGCATCCGGGATGTGAAGCCGTAGGCGTCGAATGAGCGCGGATCGCATCGGCCACATGTCGGGTCCCATCCATGATGCACGCGGGCAATCTGCCGGTGCACCTGCTCAAGCAGCATGCTTTTCCCGCACCCGGTCGGGCCGGAGAGCGTCAGCCAGTAGGGCGCGCGGTTGGCGGTGTAGTCGGCCACGAATTGCGCGCACGCATCGGCGGCAGCAACGAGGCTCGGGTGGTAGGCGTCCAGCTTGGGGCGCCATTGGAGGTCGTCAGAAGAGCTTTGCATAGGCGTCGGCTTGAGAGGTTGAGGCGGGCAGGGCCCGGGAGTTGGCGGGCGTGGCGATGGTCTTGCGCTGCCACGTGGTCGGGTCGTCGTCGTAGCGGCCGGCGTTGACCCATGTTGCCGGGTGCGGGATGAATTGGCGGTCGGCCTCGGGCCATGTCGCGACGGCGGCGGCGTAGGCTTTGACCTTGGCGAGCAGGGTGTCGGCAGTGATGGCACCGGACTTGATGGCGCGGTCGATCGCCTTGAGTGCCGCGGCCTTTCCGACCTTGCGCGGATAGGCGTCGTAAACCGCACACACAGCGGCAGCGTCATGCTTTCGTGATGCTTGAAGCATGCTTGTAGAATGCTTGGCGATGCTTCCTAAGGTCAGGTCAGGTCCGGTCAGGTCAGGTCCGGTCAGGTCTCTGTTGTCTGGGGTAGGAGGTGTGGAGGAAGGGGGCGGAGCGGATTGCGGTGGAATGCTTGGCGATGCTACGGTCGTGCTTGAAGCATCATCGCGTTTCCCCCAGCGACGATCCGCGGCGATCTTGGCGCGGCGCTCGTAGAACGCGAAACGCTGGGCATATCGCTCCGACCAGCCCACAACCATGCCGGCGTCGTCGAGAAAGCCCGCGGTGATGAGCGCAGCCCGCAAGGCGGTGGCGTCGCCGTGGTAGTCCAGGACGGCCGCGAGGTCTTCGGCGGTGAGGTGCGACAGGTCGCCGGAGTTGCGGGCGTTCTCGATCGTGTACAGCCAGAGGTACACCGGAACCCATCGCGCATCGTTGCCGAGGATGCGCTCGAGCCGCCGCGTCTTGCGGTGCCGCGGGAATCCGGTGACGACTTCGATTGTGTCGATCATGGTGGTTGCGGAATCAAAACGGGACGTCCTCATCCACCGCCGGCGTGTTTCCGCTCGGCCCGCGCATCGGCTGCGATTGTTGCGGCGCCTGCTCCTGCCGCTGCTCCCCATCACGCATTTCCGCCGGCGCGCCATCACGCTTGGAGCCCAGGAACTGCACGTTATCGAGAACGACCTTGAGCCTGTGCCGCTTCTGCCCGCTCGTCTTGTCGGTCCATTCATCGAGCTTCAGCCGGCCCTCGATCATGCACGGGCTGCCCTTGCCGAGATACTTGGCGACGAGATCCGCCTGCTTGCCCCATGCTTCGATGTCAACGAAGGTCGTTTCGTCAGCGTGCGAGCCGTCGGCGTTTTTGCTCTGTCGGTTGATCGCCAGCCCGAAGCTCGCGATGGACGTTCCCTTCGGCGTCACGCGCAACTCGGGGTCGCGGGTGAGGTTGCCGATCAGGAAGCACTTGTTGAGGTAGGCCATTTAGTAAGGTGGTTGGTTGGTTGTTACGCTGCTGGCGGGTTCTGCGACGACCAGACGAGGAATCCGGCCATCTTTCCGCCGGGGTACTCGGCTTCGTCGTGCGCGAGTTGCTCGGCCGGCG
>MWEJ01000232.1 GCA_002071025.1 Verrucomicrobia bacterium ADurb.Bin070
GCCGAAAACGCCAGCCTGCGCTACAGCGACGACCGCACCAAGATCTACTTCTTCACGCCGCGCGGCACATTGCTCGTTTTGGAATAAACAGGGGGCTTGCCATGCAATCGTCCATTGTTGAACGTGTCATTTTCCTGGCAGCGGCCGCCACCGGCGGCATGGTTTCCGGTACGCGCGGCGCGCCGCCGGTATTGACCTGGGATCCTTCGGCCGGCGGTACGGTTTGGAACACCACTGCTTCCAACTGGCTGGATGACGCATCGGCCGTCCAGCCGTGGCAGCAGGGCGCTGAAGCCGCTTTCACGAACACGCCCGGCGGGCTCGTCGAGATCGGCGCGGACCTGTCCGCCGCCACGCTGACCTTCACCGGCAGCGGGCACGATCTCTCCGGGGCAGGCGTGCTGTCGGTCGTCAGCAACCTCTTTTCAGCCGCATCCTGCACAAACCGCATTGACGCCGCCCTGCGCGCCGCGTCCGCGGCAGGGGTCGCGAAAACCGGGGCAGGGACACTCACGCTCGGCCACCCCAACATCACGCTGACGCGGCCCGTGACCGTCGCGGGCGGCACGCTGGCACTCGAGAACGTCACGCTTGCCGCTCCCGTGACGGTCGCGGGCGGCGCGACGTTCGCCGTGCGGCAGGCGGCCACAAACGGACTGACGGGGTACTACTACGACCTGAGCACCACCGGCTCCGTTTTCAGCACGCTGGCTACCCTGGAGGCCCACTTCTCGCGGCTGACGCCGGCTCTTGCCGTTCCCAGCGGCCTGGCCGGCGAGACCTTTGATTTCGGGACGGCCGGCGAACGTTTCCCTTTGCCGTACGGGTCGGCGGGCACCCGGACCAATCACTTTCAGGTCTATTACCGCGGGCAGATCACCGTGCCGGCCACCGACTACTACACATTCCGCATCGAACACGATGACGGCATCCTGCTGGCACTCGACCGGAAAATGGTCGCCATGCGACAGGCAAACACGACCACCGAGACCACCGTCTTGTTGCATGAGGGCCCCCACGACATGGCGCTGGGTTACTTTCAAGGCACCGGCGGCTGCCGGTTGCGGGTTCAGGTCAAAACGCTGTACGGCACCTTCATGATGCTGCCGCAGACGTGGCTGACTCCGTATTCAACGGTTCCCCAGCTCAGCGGCGACGGCTCGCTGGCGCTGGACGCCGGCTCGGCGCTCAATCTGAAACAGAGCGGCTCCGGCGCATTCAGCGGTCGTTGGAGCGGCCCGGCCGGTGCCGTGTTCGGCAAGACCGACCGCTACAACCTCGCCCTGACCTCCGCCCACACCGCCTCGAATGGTTTCGCGGGCGGCATGGCCGTATACAGTGGCTCGCTGGCCATTGACGCGCCCGAGCGCGTAGCCGATTCGACGACGCTCACACTCGCCGACGAGACGGCGTTGCGCGTCAACGCGGACGAAACGCTCGGTGCGCTGTCCGGAGCGGGCAGCGTCGTGTTCGGCGGCTCGCCAACTGTCCACGTTTATCCCTTTTCCGATGCTGCGAATTGCGGCCTCTCCAGCGCGAAGACCTACACGCACCTTCTCGACTTTCCGGACAACGGGGGGCCGGCCACGGTCAACGGCGTGACCTTCACGGCCGCGGGCATGAGCGGCAGCGCCAATGGATACGCTTGGAACACCGTCAACCCGCCCAACGGAAAATGGACAGACGGCGCCACGAACGGCATCGATCAACTGCTTTATGACTTCGCCTACGGCTCGCTGGACTACACCGTCACGCTTTCCGGCCTGACACCGGGCAAGTCTTATGAATCGCGCCTTTATTTCCGCTCATTCGGCAGTCCGAACCCGACTGGCACCCGCAACGTTTCCTTCGTTTTCACGGCCGGCGGACGCTTCATCGGTTCGACCGACCACATCATTGACTCCGCCGCGCGCAGCATCGTGAGCTGCCGTTACACGGCCGACGAAGCCGGGACGTGCTCGATCCGCGTTCTCTCGCACCACGCGGTCGACACCTGTCACCTCTACGCCCTCACTAATGAGGAGGCGCCTCCCCCTGTTCCGCCTGCGGACTCGCCGTCCTGGGCGCCGAGCGTCGCGGCCTTTACCGACGACGCCGATTCCGGGCTTTCGCCTCTGAAAAGCTATACTCATCTGCTTGACTTTCCGGCGAACGGCTATCCTGCGATCATCAACGGCGTGGCTTTCACGGCCGCTGCCATGAACGGCAGCGCCAACGGTTATGCGTGGAGCTGCGTCAATCCGCCGCCATCGGCATGGAACGGTTCGCCGACCGACAGCACACGCGAGGGTGTCGACCGGCTGCTTTGGGATTTTTTCTACAATTCGACGGACTTCACTCTCACGCTTTCCGGCCTTTACCCGGGCGAAACCTATGAGACGCGCCTGTATTTCCGGTCTTTTGGCACCCCGGTCGCAAATTCTTCGCGCGACATCACCTGCGCCTTTACGGCCGGGGCAGTGGACCTCGGCTCGGTGCCCCATGACCTGGACACCCTGGCGCGCAGCATGGTGCGCTGCCGCTACACCGCCGACAGCGCCGGGACTATCGCCGTGCGTGTGGTTTCGGTCAACAGCGGAAGCTCCTGCCACCTTTACGCGCTCTCCAACGAGCGCGTACCGCGTCCTGGCTCCAACGGACCGACTCTCACGCTAAACACTCCGCAAGACTGCGCCGCCCATCTGTGCGGCGCCATCGCCGGTGCCGGCGCACTCGTCAAACGCGGCGCCGGCACGCAACGCCTGGGCGGCGACGTCAATCTTCCCTTGCCGGTCGATGTGCAGGCGGGCATGCTCGCGCTCACCGCAGGGGCTGCCGTGCGTTCGGGTGTCGTCGTCCGCGCGGGCGCGACGCTTGAAACCTCCAACGGCGACGTTCGGCTGGGCGGACTCGAGGGTTCCGGCACGTTCCGTCTCGGCGGGCTCGCTCCGTTCCCGGTCACCAACCTGCTCCGCACTGTCTATTTTACCGATGACGCCGGGACCGGCATCGCCGCCAGCAACCGCTACACACACCTGCTCGACTTCGGCACGCGTTCCGTGGCGGCAGTGATCAATGGCGTCGCGTTCAACAAGGTCCAGTCCTCGAATGGATCGATCCAAAATTACGGCTGGGGCAATTTCCCGCCGCAGGCCCATCCCGGCACAGCAGCGAATGCTCCGGTCAACGTGCCGGCAGGCAGCGGCGTCTACGACCTCCTTTACGACATGAACTATGGCTGGTCGTGGCCCGACCCCGCCACCATGCAGCTCCACGGGCTTGTCCCCGGCAAACGGTACGAAGTGCGCCTTTACAATCGGAGCTGGGGACAGACACTGGGCGGCAGCCGCACGCAAACACTGACTTTCGATCCGGACGGAAGCGGCCCGATCTCTGAATCCGTCACCTTCAATGCCGACAACATGCTGCCCCATTACATCAGTTGCCGGTACACCGCCGTATCGTCCACGCTGGACATCATCGTCCAGTCGGCGCAGTCCAACCAGACCTACCACCTCTACGGCCTCAGCAACGAAGAACTCAGCGATGCCGTCTACGCGCCGGTCGTTCTTGACCTGACGCGTGACTGCGCGTTCGCCGGCGCCGTCACCGGAGCCGGAGGCTGGGTCAAGGACGGCCCGGGGACCCTCACCTTTTCAGGCCCGGTCACCGCGACCGGACCGCTAGCCCTGCAAGCGGGCGTCCTCGCCTGCACAGGGCTGGGGGGAGGCGTTTCGGTCGCCAGCAACGCCTGGTTGCGTGCCGGCGCCGCAATGTCCTGCGGCACGCTCGATGTCGGCGGCACGCTTGCCTTCGCTCCGGGCACGCGGCTCCCGTGGCGTTACTCGGCAGAAGCGGCCGACCTCTACACGGCGGCGGCATCGGTCTTCCCGACAAACGGCACACTGCAGCTCGCGCCGCTGGCGGGCGGCCTCAAGCCGCCCGCGTGGCGTCCCCTCGTCATCGCTCAAACGCCGATCAACGGGCCTGCCGATCTCTCGGGCTGGGTGATCGAAGGCGCGCCCAAAGCCGAGCTGCTTTACAGTGCCGACCGCACCGCGATCTATTTTTCAGCTCCGCGCGGCACGCTCTTGCTGCTGAACTGAACGCGCCGACGATACTGCGTGAACCTATTTGCGGTCGATCAGCGCCTTCATCTCGGGCGTGATTTCAAGGATCTCAAAATCCTTGAACCACATCTCGACGTCGGCGCTGCCGTGAAGCTGCAAACCCACCTTGCCGCTCTTCTCGCAGAGCGGGTCGATGATGTCAATCGTGCGCTGGCCGTTCAGGATTTCGACGATGCGGTCGCCGTACGCCACCGTGCAGGTGGTGTTCCACCCCTCCGCGTTACGGACCTTCAAGATGAACTCGTCATCTTGCGCGACCCAGCCGCGCCCCGGCGTCTTGTCGCCAGCCGTGTGCCATAGCGCCGAGTCCTTGGCCCCGCCCTGAATCTCGTTCTGAAAGCCTTTGAGCAGCCACGGCGTGTTGACCTCCTCCGCGCGGAAATAGAGTGCGCTGTTGCCGCCGAAGAGCTGATAGCTCACCCGCACGATGAAGTCGCTGTACACCTTGTCCGAAACCACCAGCCCGTCGCGCTTCTCGTCCGCGCGATGCTTGCCGACCAGAACGCCGTCATCGCGGAACGACCAGTCGTCCGGCAGCACAAAGCGCGCGTGCTGCAGCGCAAATCGACCGTCCGTTCCCTTGGCGAAGAACGGCGTCCACTGGCTGGCGCCCAGCTCTTTGATGCGGATGTTGCGCCAGCGCGCGCAGACCTTGCCGTCCGGCTCCTTGACGGCGTGCACCTGCAGGCCGATGAAGCCGGAGAAGCTTTCGCCGTCAAAGAAATTCACGACCGGCACGTCATTCAGCCACGTGCGGATCGACGGGCCGACGCACTGGATCTCGAGGCGGTTCCAGTCGCCCTGTTTATAGGCGGCGGCTGAGCGCTCGATCACGGCCGGCTCTGTGTTGTCCAGCCATGTGCGCCCGAACTTGAAACCGCGCCGGCCTTCGTCGTAGATGCGCGCGGTCACCTTGGGATCGCCCGCGATCTCGGCCTGATAGCCGAAAACCGATTCCGTCTGGTCCGCATGCCGGCGCACGGCAGAGCGGAACTGCACGCCCGAGTTGCCGCCTTCCAGCTTGAACTCAAGCCGCAGGATGAAATTGCCGTAGGGCCGCTTCGTGCAGAGAAAGGAGTTGCGGCGCGCGTCGTTGAACCGCCCGGCGATCGTGCCCTCTTCCACCGCGTAGGTGGATTGTCCGCCGCGGCGCTCCCAGCCCTCCAGCGTCTTGCCGTCGAACAGTGAAACAAAGCCCTCTTCAGCGCCCAGCGCGACCGCGCCCGCCAGCGCCAGCCCCCCCATGACCCATGCTCTCATCGTACTGCCTCCACATCTTCTGTTGTGGTTTTTTGTTCTAGGCGCCAGAGCGGCGCCGTCCCTCCGGCGCGCACTCTGGCGGCAACCCGTTCTGTCCGAAGACAACGTTATACCCGCAGCTTGAAACCGTCGCGCTGCGCGCTCGCGAGCCAGCGGTTGGCCTCGGCGTGATTCGTGAAGCGCGCGTTGCGCGCGTCCCATTTCAGCTCCACGCCCGGG
>MWEJ01000233.1 GCA_002071025.1 Verrucomicrobia bacterium ADurb.Bin070
CTTCATCGTCTACGCGATCGCCCACATGCTCATCATGCCCTTCATGGCCGCCACTGTCTTCAGCTTCACCATGCGGCGGCCCTTCTGGGAGGCCCCCTTCCTTTTCTGGGTCTACGCGATTGCTGACTTCCTCGCCTTCTCGAACTGGGAAATCTCCCGTAAGATCAGAATGCCCGAAGACGAGATCGAAGGCCTCGCAAGCTACTCCAAGGAACTCGGCCTGTTCACATCCTGCGTGGTGGTGCTTGTGCTCCGCCTTCTCAACACGTTCCTCGCGTGGATGGTCGGCGTCTATCTGCACCTGGGGCCCCTTTACTACGGCGGGCTCATCGTCCTCTTCTTCGGAACCCTCGTGGGCGTGTTGCACTTCTGGCTCAAGCCCTCCCGCCGCACTGCTAAGCATTTGGAAGCCTACGGCGGCTGGTACATCATCTTCTTTTACTTCGTGCTCGCGGCCGAGCTCTTCCGACTACACGGTGTAACATTCACGGGAGACGCATTGTGAAATCCCTCTTTGATCCATCAGACGGCGGCAAGCCCTTCGGCAGCATCGGCGGCAAAGGAGACAATCTGCTCCTGCTGCAGGAAACCTTCGCGGTGCCGCCGTGGATCGCCGTTCCGGACTCGGTCTTCCGACGCTGTCTCGCAGAAGCCGGCCTCGACGGCGCGATCCGCGAAAAGCTCGACACGTTGACCGAGATGACGGCCGGCCGCATCGCAGAAGACCTCGCAGCACTGATCCTGACGCTCCCCATTCCCGAAGATATCGTGCGGGAACTCGCCGAAGCAGTCCCGGCCCGTTTCGGCACGGATTTCGTCTCCGTGCGCTCGTCTGCAGCCGACGAGGACGGCGCACGCCATTCATTCGCCGGTATCCACGAGAGCTTTCTTTACGTCAGAGGCACAGCAGCCATCGTCGACCGCATGCGATGCGTCTGGGCCTCTGGCTACCAAGCGCGCGCACTGCTCTACCGACAACATAACGGCCTCGCCATGCACCCCGTCCCCATGGCAGTCCTCATCCAACGCATGATCGATGCCCAGTCGAGCGGTGTCGTTTTCACGGCCGACCCCATGACCCGGAACCAGCTCCAACTCGTGATCTCCACACTCTACGGGCTCGGCGAAGGACTGGTGAGCGCCGGTCTGGACGCCGACACGGTGCGCTACAACAAGACCAACGGCTCTTTCACGCAAACGACAGCGCTCAAGCGCACGTGCTTCGCGTTGAATACAGAGCGCGGCAGCGGCCTCCGCGAACTTCCGGTGGAGAAAGACCTGCAGCAACGGCCAGCCCTCTCTGAGTCGCAGGTCCGCCTGCTCGCCGAAACGGCTCTGAAGATCGAAAAGCGATGCCACCGCCCACAGGACATCGAGTTCTGCTTTGACCCGCAGGGTAGGCTCTTCCTGCTCCAGACCCGCGACATCACGACAGTGGAGGAGTACGGCCCAGCCGCAGGCAACCGGCAGATCTGGGACAACTCCAACATCATCGAGAGCTATTCAGGCGTGACCTCGCCTATGACCTTCAGCTTTATCCGCCACGCCTACGCCGTGGTCTACACCTGCTTCTCAGAAGTGATGGGGATCTCACGCGCCACCATACAAGCCAACCAAACCGTCTATCGCAACATGTTGGGCCTTTTCGAAGGCCAGGTTTACTACAACCTGCCCAACTGGTACCGACTCGTGCGCCAGTTTCCCGGTTACGCCTTCAACAAGGCCTTCATGGAGTCCATGATGGGGGTGAAGGAAACCACGGACGTTGATCCTGACACGCCGTCCGCTGGGTTTTTCCGCCGTAACTTCGTGGAACTGCCCAAACTCCTCGCCCTCGTGGCCCGCATGCTCTACCGCTTCATGTGCCTCAAGCGTCTCGTCCCGGCCTTCAACAACCACTTCAACCACTATTACACCCGATGGTCGAGCATGAACTTCCGCCGGCATTCGCCCCACGAGTTGATGCAGCTCTACTTGGACATGGAGACGAACCTGCTCCGCAACTGGAAAACGCCCATCATCAACGACTTCTATGTCATGGTCTTCTACGGCACCCTCAAGGCGTGCTGCAAGAAGTGGTGCGGCGACGGGAACGGCACCCTGCAGAACAACCTGATCTGCGGGGAAGGCGATATAGAAAGCACGCAGCCAACCCGCCTGTTGATGGAACTGGCAGCCGCTATTAAGGCCGACCCTGAGCTGGCACACCTGTTTTCCACCCTCCCGCCGCAGGAACTCCTCTCCACCGTCGCCGCCAGCAGCAAGGCCCGTCACGTCGCTGCCGCTGTCCAAGACTACCTGAACCGCTACGGCTTCCGCTGCATGAACGAGCTCAAACTGGAAGAGCCCTCTTTGCACGAGACGCCCGAATTCATTTATCAGATGCTTGCCAACTACGTGCGGATGGACGATTCCTTGCTGGACCTCGCCGCGATGGCTGCGCGCGAACAACGGATCCGCGCAGAGGCGGAACAGCACGCCTTCGCCTCGCTCACACGTATGCGCCGCACGGTGTTCAAATTCCTTCTGAAGCACGCGCGCTGCGGCGTCAAGAACCGTGAGAACATGCGCTTCGCCCGAACCAAAATCTACGGTCTGCTGCGGCAGCTCCTCCATGCCGTCGGCGAGACGCTTGCCCGTGAAAACATCCTCGACACACCCGCCGACATCTTCTTCCTGACCCTCGATGAGGTCTGGGACTTCGTGAAGGGCACCGCCGTCACCACCCGCCTGCGCGAGCTGGCCGCCCTGCGAAAAGAGGAGTTCGACGGCTACCGCAGCTTGAACTCCCGCCCCGATGACCACTTCGAGACCTACGGCATGGCCTACCACCGCAACCGCTTCCGTGCCGCGACGCGCCCAGTGGACGAAGCTGCGACTCGCGGAATCCTGCGCGGTATCGGCTGCTCACCAGGGGTTGTTGAAGGCGTCACGCGCGTCATCCATTCGCCACGCGATGACGTCCGGCTCAATGGCGAGATTCTCGTGGCCGCGCGCACGGATCCCGGATGGGTGCCGCTCTACCCCTCCGTCTCAGGCCTCCTGATCGAACGCGGCAGCATCCTCTCACACTCCGCCATCGTCGCGCGAGAAATGGGCATTCCCGCGATCGTCGGCATCCCTAACCTGCTGTCCTCCGTACAAGACCGCCAGCGCGTCCGCATGGATGCCAGCACCGGCACCGTCACCCTGGTTGACTGCTGACAGCGCCGTGGCAGCAGCAGGAAAACGCGGGGCGTTTCCTGATTGCGGATTCCGCGCGTTGTGGTAAGATTTTGCGCCGTTTTCCAAAGCAAGCGAAGGGACATCACATGAAGCAGTACAAGGTCGGTCTGGTGGGTATCGGTGCGGTGGGCACGGAGATGGTCAAAGTTCTGCGCCAACGGAAGTTTCCCGCCAGCGAGATCCGCATCTTAGCCACGCGCGAGCGCGACGAAGAGGTCGCGGGCGAGACGTTCCATGTGCTGGAGGCCAAGCCCGAAGCGTTCGACGGTCTGGACATCGTGCTCTTCGCCGGCACCGAGGGCTCCAAAGGCGCGTCCAAGCAGTTCGGCTGGGAGGCGGTCAAGCGTGGCGCGGTGGTGATCGACAATGGCGATGATTACCGGATGGACGACCGCGTGCCGCTGGTGATCCCGGAGATCAATCCCGAGGCGCTCGACCGCCATCAGGGCTTTATCGCGAATCCGAACTGCAGCACGATCATCACGCTGATGGGCATCGCGCCGCTGCACAAGCAGGTGCCGCTGCGCCACATGACCGCCGTGACCTTCCAGTCCGTGAGCGGCACCGGGCGCACGGCCATCGAGGAGCTGGAGCAGCAGGCGCGCGCGTACGCGACAGGTGGCGCGATGGCGGTCAACGCCTACCCCCACCAGATCGCCTTCAACGTCCTGCCGCAGATCGGCGGAGCCAAAAAAGAGATGCCGGGCTTCACGTCGGAAGAGGCCAAGATGACCTTCGAGTCGCGCAAGATTCTCGGCAGCCCCGAGCTGCGTATCGCGAGCACCTGCGTGCGCGTGCCGGTCTTCTATGCCCACTCCATCGCTATTCACGCGGAATTCAGCGCGCCGATGTCGCCCGAACAGGCGCGCGAGATCCTCGCCCGCACCGAAGGCGTCAAGGTCATTGACGATCTGGCGGCCGCGCAGTACCCGATGCCGCTCTTCACTGGCGGCGGCGATGACGTGGGCGTGGGACGCATCCGCGTCGACCCGAGTGTCGAAAACGGCCTGGCGCTCTGGTGCTGCGGCGATAACATCCGCAAGGGTGCCGCGCAGAACGCCGTTCAGATCGCGGAGACCATGATCCGCCGCGGCCTGATCTAAGCCTCCGCAACATTACAAAACGGTAATTTTCGCTTGCCCGGCTTCCCCCGTTCATGGTACCGTCGCACCATGAACGGGGGTTTGTCATTTCTGGCAGATGAACGGACGTTGCTCGGCACCGGCCGGCGGCGGCGCTGCCACCGCATGCCGGGTACGGACCTGTGCGTGAAATTCTACCACCGGGACGACGCCTTGCCCCCGGACACCCGCCTGACAACCCGCCTGACGATCACTTGGGGCAGAATCTGCCGTCTCGCCAATGTCAACTACCGGGAATGGCGGTATCTTCAGCGTCTGAAACGACAGATTCCTGCGGATTTGGCGGCCGTCTTCCCGGAGCACACCGAGCCGGTGCACTGTCCGGACAGGGGCTGGGGCATCATCGAAACCGTAATCTTGAATGCCGACGGCACGCTGCCGCGCAAAGCGGCCGACGAACTCAAGGTGCAGGTGCTGAGCAACCCTCAGATCGGGCGCGCGCTGTATGACGCGGTTGAGCAGCTCTTCAAGCGGTTTGTGGCGCATGGGATCTGTTTTTTTGATCCATCCAACATCTTGGTCCAATGGACTGGCCCCGAGACCTTCAGGCTGCGCATCGCGGACTTTGAGCCGAGTTGCCGCGCGCTGCTTCCGGGCCTGTCGCGCATCAATTTTTATGTCCGCTGCAAAGTGCGCCGACGCGCCACACGCTACCTGCGTCGGCTTGACGCGATCCTCAACGGCGCGCGTCACGCGCCGCCTGTACCGAGCCTGCAGCGCGTCTCGATCTTGCGGCGCCTCGCGCTGGACTCCGGCCTGATGATGTGACCAGCGTCATCGGTGGTCGGCAGGGGTGCGCGAAGATCATGCGTTTCTGGTGAAAACGATGTGCAAGACTGGGGGCGCGGACGGCCCCGTCCGCGGGAAAGGCTGCTTACCGTAACGAGAAGACCGTGCCGGGCGGCACCAGGATCACCTCGCCCGAGTCGAGCTGCTTGACCGGCTGGCCGGCGGGTGACGTGATGCGCGCAAGCTGGTCCGGTGTCAGCGTCGCGGCGCTGCCCACAAAGAGCCGGTTCGCGCCGCCGCTCTTGAAGTTGCGCAGCACCAGCGTTCCTTGCCACGCCTCCGCCGCACTGTCGGCGCAGACCAGCGTGCAGGAACCCTGGCCGAAATCGATCTCCGACGCGCCGTCCACATCCAACGTGCCGACCGTCTCGCTGTAGCCGTCCAGGGCAAGCGTCCCGCCGTTTAGCCGCAGCGCGCTGGCGTCCGCGAT
>MWEJ01000234.1 GCA_002071025.1 Verrucomicrobia bacterium ADurb.Bin070
GGGGAGAGGCGGACGTGGCGGGTACTGGTAAAATCAGCGCCGCCGTCTAGGACGTAGCCACGGTATTCGTCCATAACGGAAAGTCCGTCGCCGGTGTCCGCGTGGGAGTAGGTCCCGTCCGTGCGCCGAACGCCGAGCGCGGCGGGCTCGTCGTCGCCGAGCGGGTCGGCGTAGAGCGCGGGCGACCAGGTGACCGGTGCGGACGGATAGATGGTGTTGTGCTGTGTGACCTTGTCCCCCTCCCACGCGTCGGCGATGCCGTTGCCGTTCCCGTCGAGCGGGATGGCGACCGTGACAGGGAGCATCGCGTTATCGTCACCGTCGTAGGGCGTGGCGGTGAGGACGCACCGGCCGCCCGTGTCCTTGCAGAACAGTTGCAGGTGTGCGAAGGACGCCAGTATCTGGCGCGCGTTGGCGTGCGAATACTGGACCTCGGGAAGAACGGTGATCGCGCGCAGGTCATACGCCGGCGCGAAGGAGAAGTCGTCGCCGGTCTGGGAGCCCGAGGCGAACCGCCCGTTCACGCACCACCCCTCCAGTTGCGACACGCCGGACAGTTCCAGTTCGACGCGGGAGACGCCGGGGGCGGTGCCGAGATGCGGCAGGGTGAGTTCCAGGGTCTGCGGGGCGACCGCGTCAACGACCGTCTGCCAGGCGTTGGTGCCGTTGATGAAGTTGACGCGGCGGGCGCCCGGCACGTATGCCCCGAGCCCGTTGAGCGCGGGGTTCTCGATGTCGATGCCGCCGTCGTCCAGTTCCACGCCGTAGGCTTTGACGCTGACCTGCGTCTCGCACTCGAAGCCCGCCGCCGCGCCCGTGCCCTGGAACGAGAGCGTCAACGCGGCCTCGCAGTGGCGGTCTGGGACAACCCGTTGGTTCCTGATGTTCATGATTTTCTTTTCCGGAGACCACGCCACAGAAAAAGGGCGGCGGAAAAACCCGCACCGACAGCGAGCAAGACGGCAGAGAAAAGAGGACACGAGGGAAGGGAAACTGCTGATGGTTTTTCTGCAACGGGCGAAGCGTTGGTATGCACTGGAGTGACGGGGACGGTCAATTCTTGCGGTGCGGTCGTGACAGGGGGAGTGGTGGCGACGGATGTGAAAGACGGCTCCGAATCAGTCGAAGCGGCGGCAATAAGTTCCCATATTCCTTTACGTTCTGCCTGTGCCAGCCTCTGCGCCTCCTCCATCTTTTGTACGGAAATACCCCTCGACATAAAATGTCCTGTCCACCGCGCCATTCCGTCTCTGACCATGATGAGATTGACGCAATCGTCATCAGTGTACCGCATATCATTATCTTTCATAAGAAAGATGCAGGCACCGTGTGACACATCGCCCTCTAATTCTTCAAGAAAGTGAAATTTTTTGTTCAAGACCAGTTCTCTCAGGCGCTTGTATGATTCGGATCCAATAAAGTTTGTTCGTTCCGGTGCCACAATACCGTCAAGTCGGACAACGTACGGGGGGGTCGTATATGTCCATCGTCCCAATTGTCGATCAGCGATGACGACACTGTTCCCATCAATGACATTCGTGACAACCGCGACATATCCCATACGTGCGGCTGCAAACTGACAATTGATAAAACCTAACATGACCACCACGACATGTCGTATCCGGTGTGACACGCTAAACTGGGGGTATTTATTTTTCACTCAGTCACTCCTCTCTCAATGCGTCGGAAACCTGTCCATCGGCTACAAATCCATAGCCGTCGCCACCCAACAAAACGATCTCACCCTTACGAGTGACAAACAGTTGAATTTGGCAGAGGTCGACAGGGGGATCGTTGCTATTCGTCCAAGTCGCATCATGTTCTTGACCCGGATATGTCAACAGGGGAGATGCGTTTGTAATGAACGACCATCGTACGTTTCTGATCGGGTCTCCCGGCAACAGGTAGGCGGTTGCATCTGGGGAGAGGTATGCAAGGGGGAAGGCTGAATTGTGCTCGTAAGTGTGGAACACTAGGAACGATATGTGGAGCGGGTCGGCATGGGCTGAATTCATCAGATCTGTCAGCAGGCCTGCCGTTACCGTTCGGAAATTGGGGTATCCACCTGTCAACGCAGAGGATACAGCATTCATGAGATCTGTTTTCTTGCCTGCTAGAGTCGGGGGAATGTCGGCCGCTTCAAGCCCCAGATGAAAATGGTCACAATCCAAAGGAAATATTCCTATGCTCCGCGTACTCGGAATATCCAACAGCAATAAACCAGGATGATCTGATTGAAAATTCGTATAGCTGACCGCATACATCCCCGTACTCTGAAACACGTCGTTTGTCAATTGATGCTTTTGATCTCGCAACGGGGAAACATCCAAACAAAACAGCACGGTTTCAATTATCGCGTTCTTGATCTCGGGGAATAACGCATCGAAATCCGTATGTATCCGCAGATTACCGACACCGAGTCTTTGGAGGTCGTTCCAACCAAAGTTTTTGACAACAGCGATCTCGTCCCGGGCACCGGACGTCTCTTCGACGATGATCCTGTCCCCCTGCTGGACGCCGGATATGGTCACGACTCCGGAAGAAAGTGCCAACGACGGTGCTGTACCGGGGTCATCGTTGAGTCGGATACTTGCACTGAGCAGACCGTCCTCAAAACAGAGCTCGGCCGAGGGACCCGACCACTGAATTTCCTCTTCCGGTTCGGTTCCCCGCTGATATTTGAGCAGGGCTGTCCCTGATCGTTTCCCGACTAGCCGTACATTCCAAGCGACGCTGGCCTGCCGCGGTTCTGGAAATGTGGCCACCACCCATTTTTTTCCCGTCGTGCCGTCAAACAACGGGCTGATAGCATGTCCGGGGTATTCGCCCGTTGAAACAATGTCCACTCCCCACGCCTTGATCTCCACCTGCGTCTCGCACTCGAAGCCCGCCGCCGCGCCCGTGCCCTGGAACGAGAGCGTCAACGCGGCCTCGCCGGGGCCTTCGGCCTGCACCAAAACGGTCTCGGCGGTGGGGCCGGGCGGGAAGGTGACGGCGTTGCTCTCGCCGCCGCGCACGGTGACGTTGCCGTACCGCGCCACGACGTTGGACGGTCCGTCGACGGCGAGCGTGTACGCGCCGGGCATCGCGACGTCGTTGAAGACCTTGAGCGGGAAGGCGTTGGTCCCCGCCGGGATCAGCCATGTCCGGTCCCAGTCCGCCGCCAGCGCGGCGGCGTCTCCGGCGTCCACCGACCCGCTCAGGTCGACGTCGGGCTGGAGGTCGAGCGAGAGCACCGTGAAGCGGTCGACCTCATAGAAGGTGGTCGGCACCGACGGGATGTGCCGCGAGAAGCGCGCGGAACGGTCGTAGGGCGCCGCGCTGGGCGTGAGCCCGGTGACGGCGACCACGCCCGCGCCGGGCAGCGGCCCGGCCGCGAGCGGGATGGGCGCGCCGTCGAAGGGCCTGAACACGGCCGTCAGCCCGGCCGCGCCCTCATAGACGACGGGTTCGGGGCTCTGGGGTTCCCCGGCGGCGGTGGGGTTGTGCCCCGGACAGTCGCAGCAGCCGCAATGGTCCAACCACCTGAAGGTCTCCTCTTTGTGGTGCCAATGGTCGACCACCCATACGCAGTCGGAGCAGCCGGGATCGTGGCCGCAGTCGTCAGGATCGTTCGGGGGCGTTCCCTGTCCGGCATGCCCCGACGGCCAGGGGCTGAGTGTGGCGCAGCCGTCCGGCCACGCCGCAGGACGGCGCGGCACCGGCAGCGTGAAAAACGTGTTGGTGCCGTTAACGGGGGGGATATAGCCACGTCCGGCGGCTGGGCATCCGGCTTCGTTTGTCGGTTTGCCGGTCAGCCCGCACCACCAGATCGTGTGACCGGTGAGGGCCGTGTGCCGTTGGCAGTAGCCGCAGGCGCTTGCCGCGCCGGCGGGCCAGCCTTCCGCGGCGGATCTCGCGCCGGCGCCGGCCGCCGCCCGGGCGGGGGCGGCCGCGTCCAGGCCGTCGGGCATGAAGCTGACGGAGACCGCCAATGCCGATCCGCCGCCGTCGGGAGACACCGTGAATTCGGGCGCGTTGGTCACGACGGTCGTGTTGCCGTAGCTCCACACATACTGCCCGGAAAGGCCCGCGGCACAGCCGACGGCGCGGAATGTGACCGGCGCACCGTGGAAACAGACGTTGGAGGGCTCCACCGCGAAAAACGGCACGGCGACGGTGCCTTCCGGAGTGTCCGTGTGCGACTGCGGGGGCGCGGGCGGGCCGGGCGGAGGCGGCTGGATGAAGAAACCGGGCACGTCTGAAGAGACCGTGTAGTCCACCCCGACGCCGCGGGGGGCGCAGAGCCGCACGGTCTGGTTCGTGGTCTTGTCGAGCCACAGCGTCCAGGAGCCGGGATCGCGCATGACGAGGGGCGTCCCGCCGATCCACAGCACCGCGCCGGGCGCGGCGACAGGGGCGTTCAGCGTGACCGTGACCGCGAACAGGTTGTAATCGTATGGGAACCCCGACGCGCCGCATGTCCCGTTTGTGGGCAGCGCATGATGGACGTGGAAGAGCCAGGTGTTGGAGCAGCAGTTCATTATCGTGTCAGGATCGTCCGGCGTCAGCGGATCGGGGTCGGTGGAGTCCGCCGCGAGATCGCCGTCGGTGTCGGGGTCGAGCGGGCCGGTGCACAGGATCAGTTCGTCGGCGTCCTCCAACCCGTCGCCGTCGGTGTCGGTCATCGACGGACAGGTGCCGTGGGCCATCACCTCGTCATACGTGGAGACGCCGTCGCCGTCATGGTCGCTGACGCCGGGCTCCAGCAGGCTGAAGGCACGCCAGCGCAGCTCAAGTCCGTTGACGAGCTTGTTCGTGTCGTTGAGCGCGTAGGTCTCGCCGCCGCCGTTGTGCCGCGCCCCGATGAAGAAGTTTGTCAGCGCCGGGGCGTCGGTGAAGGCGTAGCGGTAGGTGAAGTCGCCGTCCGGAAAAAGTTCGGCCTGGAAGCTGACAGGCGAGCCGGTGTCGCGGGCGGCACACACGCTCTCCCAGGCCAGCAGCAGGCTGTTCGAGGCGGTCAGGGCATGCCAGAAACGGCCCTGCGGCGGCACGGTGCCGAAACTGCCGTGCAGCGGCGCCAGCACGCTGATGTCCTCCGGGATCGAGGACGGGAGGGGCGTCGAGAGCGGGTTCCCGAACGACACCAGCCCGGAACTGGAAACGTGCAGGCCGTCCACCCCGTTGGTGCCGAGGACAAAGGACCAGCCGTCGGCGGGCAGCCAGAAGGTGTCCTCGGCGACGCCGTACACGTCCCAGGGCGCGTGGACCACGGCGTTCGATGGCGCGTCCGGCCAAGGGGCCGTATGGGTGGCCGCGCCCACCAGGGCGAACCCCGCGAGACACTGGTTTGTTGACAGGCGCTGCGGCTCCCCGTCCTCCGTCACGGACATCCGGGCCGCGCCCCCGGTCACGACCGCGTCTGCGATTCCGCCGGACTGCGCCTGCGGCTGCGTGTTCGTCGGCTTTGTGCCGCCGACGTAGACCGCGCAAAGGACGAGCGCGGCGATGACGGCCGCCTCGGCCCTGCCGAGGGCGGCGTACCGATGCCAAAGGTCGCGAAGCGTCCAGGAGATGGGCGGCAGCAGCCAGGCGGCGAGGGTCAG
>MWEJ01000235.1 GCA_002071025.1 Verrucomicrobia bacterium ADurb.Bin070
TCCGCGCCCTGCCAGACATACACGAAGCTGTCGTACGGGAGCACGATGCTGGACGGCGTGCCGATGGCGGTCGTGCCAGGCAGCCCGATGACCCGCGCCGTGTAGTTGGTGACGGTGTAGGGAACGATGGTCCCCGTCGTGTCCTTGGAGGTCTTGTACGGCACCGCAATCAGCGTGGCCGAAACGGCAGCGGGATCATACCGGAAGAAATAGACGTCCTTCTCGATGTAGCGGGACGCCGCGTCGGACGAGAAGACCATGCCGAAGCCGAGGCCGGGGGCGCTGGCATACGTGCTGCCGCCGAGGACCGGACCGATCGGCGAGACGTTCACCTGCTTGGCGGGCGCCACGCGGATCTTGAAGTACACATCGTCCCAGCCGCCGTCTTTGTCCTCGGCAACCATGCGGATAACCTTGTCGCCGACCGAGGCGTATTTGTGCGTGATGACGCCGGTGCGGCCGTAGCGCACGTCCGTGGCGTTGTCACCCCAATACCACGTGATGGTCAGGTAATTGTTGGTCCAATCCTTCATCACGTCGGTGACGTTCCAGTAGAAGTTGTAGTCGGTGTCCTGCGGAATGGTGTAGGCCACCGTCGTGCCGGTGATCTCCGTCGCCACGGGCGTGTTGATCACAGGCTCCACGTTGAGGACGCGCACCTGCGCCGCCACGAGGTTGTTGCTGTAGAAACTGGCTGCGCTCGCAGTCGCGACCACCGAAGGCGTGATCGTGAAGCCGGCGCTGGACGCGATGTCGGTGCCGTCCTTGACGTTGGAGATGTAGACTTTCTGCTCTTTGGCGCGGCCGATGACGCCGGCCGGGAAGACCACCTGGTTCTGATCCAGCAGCAGCGTGCCGTTCGCGGCCGAGTTCGGCGGCGTGATCGTCAACTGCACGGTCACCGCCTCGGTGTACTCCGAGGAGAGCTGCACCACGATGTAGTCTTTTTCGCCGGCATTGGGCGTCTCAAAGATCGGACCCGCCGGCGGCAGGATCGTAACCGTGGGCGCGGTGCCGACAAACACGGTGAATTCCACGTCTTCGGAGAGGCCGCCGTCCTTGTCCTCCGCGCGCACAATGACGGTATAGGTGCCCGACGCCGGGAAGGTATGGTTGATCGTGCCGGCGGCAAAACCGGAGCGGTTGGACACGGCGTCCATGACGAAATCGCCCGTCCCGTCGCCGAAATTCCACGTCACCTTGACCGGCATGAGATCGGCGTTCACATCCGCCACCTCGATCGAAAAGGCCTTGGACACATTGGCCGGCACCGTGACATTGTTGGTGATCAGGCCGACACGCTGGTCGAGAATGCGCGTGATGGCGGGCGGCGTATTGACGATCTTGACCCCGCGACGCGCGCGCGGCGTGAAGAAGGTGTTGGCCGGCGCGTTGGTGATGACCGGCGTGAAGGTGAGGCCGGTCAGGCGGCTGAAGTCGGTGCCGTCCAAGATGCGGAACTCCAGAGCGGCCGAGTTGGTCTCGGACTGATAGATCGGGATCGGGCCCAGCGTGTCGAAGACCACGTTGCTCTGGTCGGCGGGCTCGACCACCAGCCGGACATAGACGTCGGAGGAATAGTCTCGCGACAGCCTGAACGAGACCGAACCGATACCGTTGGTTTCATCATAGCTCGGCAGCGAGAGCACCGGCTCGATGAACGGGGTCGGCAGCGCGGTGGTGACCCTCACCGTGAAGGATACCGTGGACGAGATGCTGCCGTCCTTGTCGCGTGCGTAGACCGTGACGGTGTAGTCGCCTGCATCCTGATACATGTGGTTGATCGTGCCGGAGGCGCCGACCTGCGTGAACTCCGTGGGGGTGTCGCCGAAGTTCCAGATGTTGGTCATGCCCGCCGCCTGGTCGGCGGCGACATCCTCGATCAGCCACTCGAAGGGGATGTCCTGCAGCGTGTTGGCGTTCTTGGTCGAGCCGTGCACCGGCAGCGTGAACTGCGGCGCGGCGTTCAGGATCTTGATCTTGGCCGTGTTGGGCGTGTTGTAGAAGTGGTTGCTGGCTGTTGCGTTGAGGATCACGGGGGTGATCACGATGCCAGGCACGACGCGCGTTTGGGCCGTGCCGTCAGCGGCGGCAAAGGCGATCACCGGCGATTCGGTGGCGTTGGCGGGAATCACGACCGTCTTGGGCGAGGCGTCGAACACGATGTTGCCACTGGCGGGCGCGACGTCCAGACGCACGGTGATGTCTTGCGGGTAGGGCTCGGAAAGCGTGACCCGCAGCGGGTTGACCGGCTCGTCGGATTCGGTCAGAGTCACGTAGCCGAGCGCGTCGGGCACCAGCGCATTGTCGAGGGCGATGCCGACCGTCGGCGGCGGCGGGGCAGTCACGGTGACCAGCTTGGTGATGTAGTTCGTCACGCCGGGCGTCATGGATGGTGCGGGACTCAGATAAATGAGCGTCTGCCCCTGTCCTTGGCCGTAGATGCGGAAGGCTCGGCTGCTTTGGCCCTGCAGGATGGCAAGCGCGGCCGAAGGCTGCCCCGGCTGCTGCTCCACGATCTTTGCGATGTTGGTGTTGCCCGACCAGACATAGAAGGGGATGTTGTTGGAAACCGCCTGCCCGGTCGTGGTCTGCACCAGACAGTTCAACAGCGTTGTCGTCTGCTGGACCGACCAGTCCTCGCTCTCGAAATCGACCGTCTGGAGGCGCACGTTGGCCTTGGCAAAGGTCGGATCCGGGTTGACGGGCGACGGCATGAAGCGCCACACGGCATTGCTGCTGTTGCCCATGTTGCGGATCACCCAGACGTTGTTGTTCAGGAACTCATAGGGCGTCCCGATCGTCGTCGAGCCGGCATTCCCGTACAGCAGCATCGGCAGCGCCAGGTCGCCGGCCCGCACCGTGTAGGAGAATTCGAGATCGGTCTGGTCCTCGCTGACCGCCGTCAGGCCCGACAGTCTGGCGTAGGCGTACCCGTTGCCGGTCTGCACCCGCATCATCAGCGGATTGAGGATATCGGCAATCAGCGGGTCGCCCGACCCCAGATAGACCTTTTCAAAATTGCCCGCCAGATTGAACAGGCGCAGGCGGAAAGCCACCGTTTCACCGGGCGTCTGGATCGGAGACTGATATTTGGGGTCCCCCTCCGGGAATTTGAAAATGCGCTCGATATCGCCGTAGTCCTGCGCCGAGACGGACATCCCCGCCATCAGCAGTCCGCAGGCCGCAAACGGGAAGGCCAGCTTTCTCAATACGTTTTTCATGCCGCTCACATTCATTCGTATTCTCCTGTTCTCTCCGTAAAGTATGGTTCGCCCGCACACGCCGGGCCTACCGCCTCTGCGTCGGCGCGACCGGCACCGCCCGGCCCTCCGCCACCGCCTTGACATCCCGCGCCTCGGCTTCCATGCGCCGACGGATCGACTCGCGGGCCTCCGCCAGCGTCGTCTCCACCTCCGCAAGCGCCCGGGCGTTCTCCGCCTCCAACACCTTCCACTCGGGGCGCTTCGCCAGTTCGGCTTTGACCGCCTCGTCGTCGGCACCGGCCGGCAGCGCCGCCCGAACCTCCGCAATCATCCGCTCCATCTTGTCGACGACCGCATGGCGCGCGGCTGCCTTTTGAACCTGGCTCTGACGGTTGTCATCAAGCGCTTGCCGGTAAACCGGATCCTGCATCCTGTTGGTGACCACCGCAGGCCCGTCGCCGCCCCCGGCAGACCGCTCCAGCCCGTCAGACGCCTGCGGCTGACGGCGTCTGCACCCTGAAACGGCCGCCGCGCACAGGAATAGCATTGACACGATTTTCGCAGTAAACGCGAAACCGGCTCTTCTCTTCGAAAAAAATATGCCACAACCACGCAAAAAACCGACCATACCCGTCTCTTTCCGGTCCGACACACAGAAAGCATGCGCTTACACAAAAAAGGCAAGCACACACCTCCGTCATTTTTTGATGTTAGCATGAGACACACTTCACGGGCAAGGCGATTTTTTTAAAACCTGCGGGACGCGCGAACGAGCGTCACGATAGGCTTGAGAACGCCGCGCACTCTCTGCTATGATGAAAAATCTATGCGATATTTTTGGCCCACCTATCTTATGGCGGCGGTCGCCGGCACGGCGGTTGTCTACGTGGCGGCACCGCTGGCCCGGCCGCATGTGCCGGCGTTTATGAAATTCTCGGCAGCGCCGGCGCCTGCTTCAGGCGTCCAGCCCTCCGCAACCGCACGTGCCCAGAGCCCTGAACCCGAGGCGGGGCGTGCCGCGCCGCCGGAATCAGAGCGCGCGCACACCGCACCGGAGCGCCCCGCCCCCGAGGACGCTCAACTCGATGAGATGCCGCCAGCCCTGCACGGCATCTACCTCGCGCAGCGCGGCGAGAAGCCCGGCTGGGGCGTCACGCACCAGCGCACCGTCTACTACACGCTCGATGGCACCCGCGCCGGCCATGTGGAGGGCGGCGCGCTGCTCGATTTCCACGGCACGCGCACCTCCTCCAAAGGCGGCATGGTCGAGTGCATCCTGCAGGAGGAGAACATCCCGGCCACCCCCATGCTGGTCAGCGTGTCCGACGTCTACCTGTTCACCGGCGACTACCGGAAACTTTCGCCGCGGCAGCGCCAGGACCTGAAAGCCTACTATGCCCTGTGCGGCAAGATTGCGGCCCGCAAGAAAGAGCTGCTCCAGCTCGCGGCCGACAAGAACCCCTTCTTTACGGAGTATCAGGCCGCCTACAAGAGGCTCATGACCCACATCGAAACAGCCAAGGAACTCTCGCTTAAGCGCGACAAGGCGTCCGAGCTGGAAAAGATGCGCATCGAAGACTCCCTGCGCCAGATGAAAATGGCTGAGGCGCAGCTCCGCAAAACCTACGACGCGATCCACCTGAAGTTCCGCACCTGGAAGGAGCAGCACGCCAACGAGATCGCCAAGCCCGAGAACGACGCGCAAGTCCAGCAGTGGACCCAGCAGCGGCTCGCCCTGATCCCGCGCGTGCCGGGCCTCGCCTACTGACGACGCGCCCTCACCCGCCGTGGTGCGGCGCGTGCATCGCCGCCGTCGGATCGAGCACGTGGCAGTCGGCCCCGTGGCGGATCGCCGCCAGACTGCCGCCGAACGCCTCGGTGAAGGTCGACGAGGCCACCTCGCCCAATGCGTGCATACCCGCCGTGCCGTTGATGCAGAGCACGTGGGTCGCATGCCCGGTCACCACGCTCAGGTTGTGCGAGACCATCATCACCGTGACCTCCCGCGTGAGCGCCTTGAAGAGCTCATACAGGCGGCTGGCGTGCTCCGGATCGACATTCGCCACCGGCTCGTCCAGCAGCAGCAGCTCAGAGCCGCCCGCCAGCGCCTGCGCGATCAGCACGCGCTGACGCTCGCCGCCAGACAGCTCGGCGAACGCACGCCGCCCGAAACCGGACAGCCCCACCCGCTCCAGCGCCAGCCCAGCCGCCGCGTGGTCGGCCCGGCCGTAGTGCCCGAAGCGGCTCTTGGCCACGCGCCCCATCAGGACCGCCTCGCTCACCGAGACCGGAAACGAAGGATCGAACGGCGCAGCCTGCGGCACATACCCGACGCGCGTGCGCG
>MWEJ01000236.1 GCA_002071025.1 Verrucomicrobia bacterium ADurb.Bin070
GCTCGGTCCCTCCGCAGCCGGCGCGTCGTGGCCGGAAGATGACAACGTTTCAAGTCCGCACTGGCTGCTGATCCCGGTGCTGCTCAATTTCGCGGCGGCCATCGCCTCGCTGAGCCGCGCGGCGATCCTGCTCTGCGGCGTGGTTTTTCTGGTGCTCAGTGTTTACATGCTGGCCGGCGCCTGGCAGAAGAGTGAGTCGGGCGGTCATGTCAAACTGGTCGGCGCCATTTTCGCGGTTCTGTTGCTGCTCGGACTCTCTTTCACCATCCTCGCGCCGAAGGCCCTCAAAACCGAGCTGGCCACCATCACGCCTTCCGCCGTCTTCGAGCGGGTCTCGGGGCGCGGCTACTACCATGCGCGCGTGGCCCGCGCGATCTTCAAGGAGCACCGCCTTTTCGGCGTGGGCGGGTGGGGGTATCCGCACTTCGCCATGGTTACCATGACGCCGGAGGAACGCAAGGTCATGCAAATCCAGGGCGGCGCGAATGTGCACAACGACACCCTGCAGTTTCTGGCCGAGCAGGGGGCTGTGGGCTTCGGCGTCATGGCGCTCTGCGCGCTGACGCTGATTGTGCCGCTGGTGGTGCAGGCGGTCCGCACGACCCGCGCGCTCTCGGCCACGGGCATCGATGCGATCCCCGCCAAGCCGGTGTGGCTCTATCACCTGCCGCCCGAAATGGTCGCGGTCTTTGTCGGCGCGGCAGCTACGGTCTGCCATTCGCTGGGCGACCTGCCGTTCCGCTCGCCCGCGATCCTGACCGTCTGGCTGCTCGCCTTTGTGTGTGCCGGCGGTTTTTTGCCCGCAGTGAAGAGACGCTGAAGGATTTTTAACGCAGAGACGCAAAGACGCAGAGACGCAGAGGTTTTTTTTATCGCAGAGGCGCAAAGGGGCGATCCGGAGGATGAAATGACTGAGAATGAAATCAGCGCGATCATTCTTGATGCTGCGATTGCCGTCCATAAAGAGTTGGGTGGCCCGGGGTTGCTGGAGTCTGTGTATGAAGAGGCGCTTGCTTTTGAGCTGCAGGATAGGGGCGTTTCGGTTGAACGGCAAGTGGTCGTCCCCCTTGTGTACAAGGGACATTGTTTGGGGACTCCCCTGAGGCTGGATCTATTGGTTGATGGGCAGGTAATTGTCGAGTGTAAGGCGGTTGAGCTTTACAACATGATTTTCAACATCCAAGTGTTGACGTATCTTCGTTTGAAAGGCCTCAAGTTGGGGCTCGTGATCAATTTCGGCGCTGCCACAATCAAAGAAGGCTTCCATCGCGTAGTAAACGGCCTTTAATCGTTCTCAGCGTCTCAGCGTCTTAGCATCTCTGCGTTAAAACTCTCCGTCTCTCTCTCCCCCCCCTAATACCTCAGCGTCTCAGCGTCTTAGCGTCTCTGCGTTAAAACTCTCCGTCTCTCTCCCACCCTAACACCTCAGCGTCTCCGCGTCTTAGCGTCTCTGCGTTAAAACTCTCCGTCTCTCTCCCACCCACACCCATTTATGAAAACCATCGCCATCATCGGCCTCGGCTACGTCGGCTTGCCTCTGGCCCTGCAATTCAGCCGTTCCGGCGCCACCGTTATCGGCATTGACATCGACCCTTCCAAGGTCGACGCCCTCACGCAGGGCCGTTCCTACATCAAGCACATCACCCCGGAGTCGATCCGCGAGCAGCTCGCCGCCGGACATCTCTCCGCCACCACCGATTTCGCGGCGGCGCAGCAGGCCGACGCCGTGATCATCTGCGTGCCCACGCCGCTCAACAAGAACCGCGAGCCGGACATCTCCTTCATCGTGGCGACCGGCAAGGCGCTCGCGCCGCACCTGCGTCCCGGCGTGCTGGTCGCGCTGGAGTCCTCGACCTATCCCGGCACGACCGACGAGGATCTGCGCCGCGTACTGGAGGCGGGTTCAGGCCTCGTCGCCGGTCGCGATTTCCATCTCGCCTTCTCACCCGAGCGCGAAGATCCCGGCAACCCGCAGAGCGTCGTCGCCACGATCCCCAAGGTGGTCGGCGGCCTCACCCCCGCCTGCCTGGCCAAGGCGCAGGAGATCTACGGCATCGCCATCCGGACGCTGGTCCCGGTCTCCTCCTGCCGCGCCGCCGAGGCCACCAAGCTGATGGAGAACATCTTCCGCTGCGTCAACATCGCGCTGGTCAACGAACTCAAGGTCGTGTACGGCGCGATGGGCATCGACATCTGGGAGGTGATCAACGCCGCCAAAACCAAGCCCTTCGGTTTCATGCCCTTTTATCCGGGGCCTGGGCTCGGCGGACACTGCATCCCGATCGATCCCTTTTACCTGACCTGGAAAGCGCGCGAATATGGACAGGCCACGCGCTTCATCGAGCTGGCCGGCGAGATCAACACCCGCATGCCCGAGCATGTCGTCGCGTGCGTCGCGGAGGCATTGAACACGGCCAAGAAACCGCTCAACGGCAGCCGGGTGCTGGTGCTGGGCCTCGCCTACAAGGCCAATGTCGATGACGACCGCGAATCGCCGAGTTACGTGCTGATGGAACTGCTCAAGCGGCGCGGCGCCGAGGTCTCCTATCACGACCCCTTCGTGCCGGTGATCAAGCCCACGCGCGAACATCCGCAGTGGGCCGGCACGCGGTCGGTCGCGTGGTCGCGCGAGACCGTCGCCGCTTTCGATTGTGTGCTGATCGCCACCGCGCACGCCTGCGTCGATTACCGTCAGCTCGCCGAGTGGGCGCCGCTCATTGTCGACACCCGCAACGCCATGCCCTTCGCCGCCGCCTCGCCACGCTACGTCAAAGCCTGAAGAGAGTGAATAGTGAAGAACGAATAGCGAAGAGTTGGGGCAGAACGCTCAACGCTCGACGCTCAACTTTCAACGCTCAAGTTTGGGAGGGGCAAGCGTCTGCTTGCCCAAGCCGGTAGGGCGGTCTCGCCGAGACCGCCGCCGACTGGACGAGCAGACGCTCGTCCCTCCCGGCACGCAGCGGTCAGAGATCAGAGATCAGCGCCGAAAACTATTCACTAATCACTATTCGTTATTCACTTTCTCTTCTCCTTCCTCCTTCCTCCTTCCTCCTTTCTCCTTCTTCCTTTCTCCTTCTTCCTTTCTCCTTCCTCCCTTATGTCTGCTCCTCCCCTCATTGCTCCCGTCGTCCGTTCGAGCCTGCCGCTGACCGCACGCTTTTCGGTGTACACGCTGCTGATCGCCGCGCTGTCGATTATGCTGCCGGCTGTCGTGCGGCAGCAGGGCGTGGCGTTCTTTTATGAGAACGGCGCCCTCGAGTGGTGCCAGTTCGGGCTGCTGGGGATCTGCGTCCTGCTCTTCGCGGGGGGCGCGCTCTGCCTGCCGGCGCACCGGCAGCTCGCGGCGCTGCTCGGCTGCGTCACGGCTTTTGCGGCGATGCGCGAGATGGATCGCGTGCTGGGCCGCCTGCTGCCGGTCGTGAGCTGGAAGATCGGCGGCCTGTTTCTGGCGGCGGCCGCCTGGCTGCTGCTGCGTCACGGCCGCGTGCTGCTGCCGCAGATCGCGGCGTTCCTGCGCACGCCGGCCTTCGTGATGCTCTGGGCCGGCTTCGTCATCGCCGTGCCGCTCGCGCAACTGGTCGGCCACGCCCCCTTTTTCCGGCTCTTCATGGATGAGGTGCATGTGCGCGACATCAAGCGCGTCTTCGAGGAGAGCGGCGAATTCATGGGCTATCTGATCCTGCTCTTCGGCACCCTTGAAAGCCTCCTGCAGTTCGCGACAGTTGGCGGACAACAGAGAGTGAATAACGAATAGGTAACAAGTAATAAGTAATAGGTAATAAGTACTAAGTAATAAGTAATAGGTAACAAGTAATAAGTAATAGGTAATAAGTACTAAGTAATAAGTAATAGGTAACAAGTAATAAGTAATAGGTTAACCCGCGCGCCGCTCGTCCCTTTCGGCTCGCGGAGGACAGATAGACGGCAGAGATCAGCGGGCAGAGGTCAGCGCAGAATACTATTCGTAATTCATTTCTCCTTATTCCTTATTACCTCTTACCTATTACTTCTTCCTTCCTCCTTCTTCCCATGAATTTCAGCGACATCTTCGTTCCCGGCCGCGTCTGTCTGTTCGGTGAGCACTCAGACTGGGCCGGCGGCCACCGCCGCACCAACTCGGATCTGGCGCCCGGCGCGGTCATCATCTCCGGCACCAACCAGGGGCTCTACGCGCGCTGCCGCCGCTGCCCCGGCGAACTGGTGGTGCGCTCGACCCTGACCGACGGCTCGGTCACCGACTCCTGGCGCGTGCCGATGGAGCTGCCGCGCCTGCAGGCCGAGGCCGCGGCCGGCGGCTTCTTCAGCTATGCCGCCGGCGTGGCCGCCTACATGCTCGACTTCTACGGCGTGGACGGACTGGAGATCGACAACTACAAGACCACGCTGCCGGTCAAGAAAGGGCTCAGCTCCTCGGCCGCCTTCTGCGTGCTGGTGGCGCGCGCCTTCAATCAGGTCTACGCGCTCGGCCTCACCACGCGCGCCGAGATCGAGGCCGCCTATCAGGGCGAGATCGCCACGCCCTCGCGCTGCGGCCGCATGGATCAAGGGTGCGCCTACGGCCAGATCCCCGTGATGATGACCTTCGACGCCGACCGCCTCGGCGTGCAGCCTCTGCGCCCCGGCGGCGACTTCCATCTGCTGATCGCCGACCTCTGCGGCAAGAAGGACACCGTCCGCATCCTGGCCGATCTCAACGACGCCTATCCCTTTGCCAACACCCCGCGCGACCAGGCGGTGCAGCGCTGCCTGGGCCCCGAGAACCAGCGCATTGTGGCCGCCGCCCGCGCGGCGATCGAGGCCGGCGACGCCGCCGCGCTCGGCGCGCTCATGCGCGAGGCGCAGGCGGTCTTCGACGAGCACCTCATGCCGGTCTGCGAGGAGCTGCGCAGCCCGCGCCTGCACCGCGTGCTGGCCGATCCGCGCGTCGACGAATGGGCCTACGGCGGCAAAGGCGTCGGCTCGCAGGGCGACGGCTGCGTGCAGTTCATCTGCCGCTCGACCGCCGCGCGCGACGCGCTCGCCGCCTATCTCCAGAGCGCGTACGGCATGCCCTGTTTCGAGCTGGATATCGCACGCCCGGTCTCGGTGCGCAAAGCGGTGATCCCCGTGGCCGGACTCGGCACGCGCATGTTCCCGTACACCAAGGCGGTGCCCAAGACCTTCCTGCCGGTGGTCACGCCCGACGGCGTCGCCAAGCCGGTCATCCAGGTGATCGTCGAAGAGGCGCTCTCTGCCGGCGTCGAAGAGATCGCGCTGATCATCCAGCCCGAGGACGAGCCGCGCTTCCGCGCCTATTTTCAGACCGACGCCCGTCCCGAGGCGCTGAGCAAGCTGCCGCCCGCCTTGGCGGAGGAGGCGCGCAGGCTGAGCGCGATCGGCAGGCGGCTGACCTTCATCCCGCAGGAGCGGCCCGGCGGCTTCGGCCACGCCGTGCTGCTGTCCGAGCGCTGGGTGGGGCAGGAGCCCTTCCTGCTGCTGCTGGGCGACCACCTGTTCCGTTCCGGCGAGCCGCGCAGCGTGGCGCGTCAGGTGGTCGAGG
>MWEJ01000237.1 GCA_002071025.1 Verrucomicrobia bacterium ADurb.Bin070
CAACGAAAAGGCGAAGGCCGAGGCCGAGGACAAGGCCATGAAGCATCGCGACGTGCTGGCCGAGGCTGACCGCGACTTGCGCCAGGAGATGCAGAAGCTGCAGCGCGAGCTGGGCGATCTCGACGCGCGCCTGCTGCGTCAGGTCACCGGCGACATCCGCGAGGTCCTGACCAAATACGCGCAGGAGGCCAAAGTCAGCATCATCCTCGACGGTACGACCATCGCCTACTTCGATCCCAAGCTGGAGGTGACCGACGAGGTCCTCAAGCGCATGGGCGTCGATCCCAAGCTGCGCAAAGAGGCGCAGGAGAAGGCCGACAAGGAGAAAGCCGAGAAAGCCGCCGCCGAGAAGAAATAGGTTTCGGGAATAACTGCAGAGAGCACAGAGGGCACAGAGAAAACCCATTCTCCTCTGTGGCCTCCGTGCTCTCCGTGTTTTAAGATGAGGGTGCTGTGATGACCGTCAGGGAATTGTCTGAACGACTGGGGGGCGAGCTGTCCGGTGACGGTGCGCTGGAGATCTGCGCGCTGGCCAGCCTGCTGGAGGCGCGCCCCGGCGACGTGTCGTTTGTCAAGGACGCCAAGTACGCCCGCCAGGCGGCGGCCACGCGCGCGAGCGCGGTGCTGGTGCCGGCCGGCTGGCAGGGCGAGTGTTCGGCGCCCGCGCGGATCCATGTGAAAGACCCGGATGCCGCCTGCACGCAGGCGGCGCTGTGGTTCGCGCCGCCGCCCGTGGTTCGCGCCCCCGGCATTCATCCCACCGCCGTGATCGCGGACGATGTTCGGCTGGGCCGTGATGTGCATGTCGGGCCGTGGACGGTCATCGAGGCGGGGGCCGAGATCGGCGACGGCTCCGTGATCGAGGCGCAGGTTTTCATCGGACAGCGCGTGCGGCTGGGCGAGGGCTGTCATCTCTATCCTCAAGTCACGGTCCGTGAGGGCTGCCTGCTCGGACGGCGCGTGATCCTGCATTCGGGCGTGCGCGTCGGCGGTGACGGCTACGGGTACAACCCCGTGTTCAAGCCGGACGGCACGATCGCGGTCGAGAAGATTCCGCAGCTCGGCATTGTTGAGCTGGGCGATGACGTGGAGGTCGGCTGCAACACGACGATCGACCGTGCGCGTTTCGGCCGCACCCGCATCGGCAACGCCACGAAAATCGACAACCTGGTGCAGATCGGACATAACGTCCAGATCGGCGATTGCAGCGGTGTCATTGCCCAGGCTGGCGTGGCCGGCAGCACGCGCATCGGGTCGGGCTGCCTGATCTGGGCGCAGGCCGGCATCTCCGGTCACCTCACTATCGGCGACCGCGCGCAGGTCGGTCCCAAGAGCGGCCTCTCCAAGGATGTGCCGCCCGGCGAGTATGTGCTCGGCCTGCCGGCCCTGCCCAAGCGCGAGTTCGCCAGCACGCTGCTGCTGCCGCGTCTGGTCGAGAAGCTCAAGGCGCGCGTCGAGGCGCTGGAAGCGCGGCTGCGTGGCGACCGCCCCGCGACATGACGCGAGCCGTGCGCTCGCGTCAATCTGTCACAGCCTCACGGACATCGTGTCGCGATGTGGCTGAGCGTGTTGTCGCGTGAATCTTAGAAATGGCTAATTTCCTTCATAAATTTGACAAATATGTCAAATAGTTTGCCTAAAGTTGAGCAATTGATCATTTGGCACGTTAATCGCTTAGTACAAATTGCCAAAGCGAGAGACGGCAAGAGGTTGACAGAAACAGGTCCGTATAGGCCATAACTCCATTCACTCGCCTGGCCAGAGGGTTCAAAAAGGTTGCCGTCTGTTGGATGGGGTTATGGCCTAGTTTTAACCACGTTTTTAGGGAGGTGCGTCATGACGAGAGGACGTTTGATGAAAGTCGTGGCCGTGCTGGTAGCGGTTGCCGCGCTGGGTTTTGAAGGGTTTGCGAAGGATGGCGGGGCGTTTGATTTTCGCAAGGGGTTTGCCGGGGTGGCGGCCAAAGCGACGCCTGCCGTGGTTTTCATCCAAGTGGAGAAGCAGGTGCCGGTCGGCAACATGTACTCGTTCAACAACCCGTTCGACCTGTTCGGCGAGGATTTCGCCGAGCGGTTTTTCGGGGTTCCGCGTCAGGCGCGCCCCGGGCAGCCGGATCGCCGGGCGCCGAACCGTGGCAGGCAGCAGATGTATCGCCAGACCGGGCAGGGTTCCGGCTTTATCATCAGCAAAGACGGCTACATTCTGACCAACACCCACGTCGTCGGCGATGTGGACAAGATCACGGTGAGGCTGGCGGATGGACGCGAATTTCAGGCCAAGCGAATCGGCGCTGACCCGCGCACCGAGGTGGCCCTGATCAAGGTTGAGTCCGAGGGCGACCTGCCGGTGCTGGAGATCGGCAGCACGGAGGATCTGCAGATCGGCGAATGGGTCGTCGCGATCGGCAATCCGTTTGGACTGAAGGAGACACTTACTGTCGGTGTGGTGAGTGCTAAAGGACGCAGTAACATCGGCATCACCGATTATGAAGACTTCATTCAGACCGACGCGGCGATCAATCCCGGGAATTCCGGCGGTCCGCTGCTCAACATCGACGGCGAGGTGGTCGGAATCAACACCGCCATCTTCAGCCGCAGTGGCGGGTACATGGGGATCGGCTTTGCGGTGCCGATTGACATGGCGATGAGCATCAAAGAACAACTCGTCGCAAGTGGCAAGGTGACAAGGGGTTACATCGGTGTATTTTTGAATCCCGGCGAGGTTACCGAAGAGATGGCGCGCTCGTTCGGGCGCAGCGAGGCAGGCGGTGTGTTGATCGCGGAAGTCGAAAAAGAGGGCCCCGCCGGCAAGGCCGGCATACGCAGTGGAGACATCCTGACCGAGCTGAACGGGGCCAAAATTAAGGACAATACCAGCTTCCGTAACGAAGTGGCACGGATCATGCCTAATAAGAAGGCGGAGATCACGTTGTACCGTGACGGCAAGCCCAAGAAGGTGACGGTGACAGTCGGGACTTTTCCGGACGATGCCGCGCTGGCGGGCGGACCGCAGGGCGTCGAGGGTTTGGCCGAACGGATCGGATTTGAGGTGCAGGAGCTTACGGAGGACGTGGCGCAGCAGCTCGGGTACGAAGGGGCGAGCGGCGTGGTGGTGTCGGATGTGGATCCGGCTTCAGCCGCTTACGAGAAGGGACTCAGGGCCGGCATGTTGATCATTGAGGTCAACCGGAGCGAGGTGAAAAGCATCAGAGACTTTGAAAAAGCGGTGGGGAAAGGGAAAGACAAGAGCGTGTTGCTGCGCGTGAAAACCCGCGAAGGCACCGTCTTCATGAACCTGCCGATCAGCGATTAACCACACAACCAAACTAGATATAAGACCACTCCTGTCATGCAGCACCGGGGCCGGGTAAAACCGGCCCCGGTTTTTTTGGACAGGACCGTCGCGCGGCGGCGTCGCGAAAGGGCGAGAGGTCTGTGTCAGAACGGCATATCCAAGCGATGCTCGTCTGTCTGGTCGATGAGCACAGGGTAAAGATCGCGCAGACAGGCGCTCAACGCCTTGTCGCGCGCACTGCCGGACGTTTGGGTCTTGATCCGTTCAAGGCTGGCGGTACAGATGTCCAAATCCGCAGCCCATGCGCGCGTCTGATTCGCCTCGTTCTTCAGGTCGCGCAGAAGCTCGGCGTAAGAGAGGCCAGATCTGAACATGTCGAGACGCAACGGCGCAAAACGGGGATGATGCGCAAGCACGCAAATCTCTGCTTCGATTTCGGTACTCTGCTCTTCGAGCGCGGCGGTGTAGGCCTGGAGTTTGTCGTCGCTGAGACGTGAGATATCACCGTCATTGTTCTGCAGCCAGCGCAGCTCAAGCCCCAGGATCGTGTGGAGGTCGCCCGCTTCATACGCGGCGGTCAGCTCCTTCATCAGACGCTCTTTTTTGCTCTTGAGTTCCGGATCTTGCTCAAGGTCGGGATGAAACAGCCGTGCCAACTGCCGGTACACAGTGTTGATGTTTTTGGCGCGGGCCTCGGCGGCGAGCTTTTCTTTCGCCTCTTTGTCCTGTTGCCGCTTGGTTTTCTTGCGGTTTTTTGGATTCTGCGGATGATCATCCAATAGGTTTGCAAGATGCGCCATCGCCTCGTCCTCGCTCATGTCGCTGCGCAGTCCGCTCAAGTCAAACCGTACGCCGGTCTCTAAGAAAAGCTCCTCTTCCAAAAGGCCCTTTTGGATATTGAACACGGCTTCGGCGTGATGAGCGCCAACCCCCTCGTCTTGTGCGTCCTGATCGTCATCAGCCGCCGTCGGGTAATAGGTTTCGAGAAGCGATTGGTGGAGGTCTACAAGCCGTTGGTCCAACTGGACCTCGCGATCAAAAAGGCTGCTGAACAGCTCCAGCATGCACTGCGCCAGTTTCTTGCGGATTGTTTTGGCCGGCGGCTTGCCGTCGCCGGAGAGGAACAAGGAGCAGACCTCGATCAAGCGCTTCTGGCGTTTCGTGACGCGGTCCAGTTGCGGCGCCACGATTTCGGCGTGCTGGGCCAGGAGCCGATTGAGCGTGTCCGTCTTGTCGGCAAGCTCTTTCCGCAAGCGCTCGACCTTGTTCTTGGCCTTCAAGAAGGCGCGTTGCGTTTTGCTGAGTTCGCTTGGCTTGCCCGTGAAGACGAGGCCGACGGTGTGTGGATCGGCGTCCGGTGCGGATGTTTTGGCCTGCGAACGTATGCCGGCTACCGCCTTCCGCTTGGACTTCTTGCTGGGCATCGGGAGCCTCACTCTTTCGCGGTGATCACGGCCTTGATGCGGCGCACGCCGGCTGAGGAGGACTCCTCCTTTTGGATCTTGAAGCCGCCCAGTTCGCCGGTTGTGGCGGCGTGCGGGCCGCCGCAGACCTCCATCGAGAAGTCGCCGGCGGCGTAGACCTTGACCTGCTCACCGTACTTGGCGGCGAACAGGGCGGTCGCGCCTTTCGCCTTGGCCTCCTCGATGGTCATGGTCTCCATCGTGACCACCAGGTTACGGCGGATCGCGTCGTTGACGATCTCCTCGACCTGCTTGAGCTGTTCGGGCGTCATCTTTTCTGAGTGCGAGAAATCGAAGCGCAGGCGCTCGGGCGTGATGTTGGAGCCCTTCTGCTGGGCATGCGGACCGAGCACCATCTGCAGCGCCTTGTGCAGCAGGTGGGTGGCGGTGTGCAGGCGCGTGGTGGCGACCGTGTTGTCGGCCAGCCCGCCTTTGAAGGTGGCGTCGCCCTGCTTCGAGAGTTCCTGATGCTTCTTGAAGGCCTCTTCGTAGCCCGCGCGGTCCACGGCGAGCCCCAGTTCGGCGGCGAGTTCCTCGGTGAACTCCAGCGGGAAGCCGTAGGTGTCATAGAGCTTGAAGGCGGTGCGGCCCGAGAGGGTGGTCTGGCCGTGCTGTTTGAGCGCGCCCGCGACCTTGTCGAACTCGCGCTGGCCGGCGGTGAGCGTCTTTTCGAAGCGCTCCTCCTCGGCGGTCAGCTCGCCGATCACGGTCTCGCGGTTCTTCTCCAGTTCGGGATAGACGTGCTTGTAGTTGTCGATCACGATCTCAGCCAGCGAGCGG
>MWEJ01000238.1 GCA_002071025.1 Verrucomicrobia bacterium ADurb.Bin070
AGGAAAAATAATAAGGAAAAAGGAAAAAGGGAGAAAGGAGAAAGGAGGAGGGAGGAAGGAGAAAGGAGGAGGGAGAAGGGAGGGAAAGTTAGGAATTAGGATTTAGGAGTTGCGGGGTCGGCAGGATGTTCTCGGGCGTGTTTTGAGCGGGGCGCTGGGGGCACTGGGGGCGCGGACGGCCCCGTCCGCGTAAACGGCGGCAGGGCTGCGCGAATGCCATGCGTTTCTGGTGAAAAGAGGGGCAGGCGAGCCGGGGGCGCGGGCGCCTTTTGGAGCGCGGCGGCTTGCCGCCGCTTTGGAAAGCGGGAGCTTGCTCCCGCACTCCACGATGAGAAACCGTGCGCTTGGCAGACGTGCGGGCGGCGTTTCGACGGGAGACGGGCACTGGGAGCGCGGGCGTCCCCGCCCGCAACAACGTTGGGTGCAAAAGGCTGTGCGCCCGTTCATTGAGAGCCGAGGCGCGCATCAGAATTGCGCGGCCTTTCACAGTGCGGGCGGGGACGCCCGCGCTCCCGACTCCGCACGGCGCAAATACCGGTTGAATGGGCGGGACGGCTCCGTGTTTACTTCGCGGTTTTCTTGGCGTCCGGCCGAGGCGCGGCGCGCGGCTTACGGCCGGCTGGGCGCTTCTTTTCGCTGACGGTGTCGTTGCCCATCTTGAGCGGCGTTTCGATCTTGGCCTTGGCGAGCAACTCCTCTTGCAGCGCTTCGCGCCGTTTCAGGGTCTCTTCATCGAGGATGGTTTTTTTCATCTCGTCACGTGTGAGGAGCGGCAGCGGCTCCTTCTTTTCGAGCATGATGTGGGCGAAGTTGATCGAGACCACCGGGGCCGGGCCCTTCTCGCCCTCCTTGAGAAAACCGAGGTTCAGTTTGTTCAGCTTGAGGAGGTGGTAGGAGTAGGGCGTCTCCACCACGTCGCTCAGCACGCCCGGCGCGAGGTTGGTGAGGGCGTTGACCATCGCCGGCTGCAGGTCGGCGACTGCGCGCGATCCGACCTCGCCGTGGTCATAGCTGCTGTCGCAGTCAGACTCGGTGAAGGCCGCGTCGGCAAAGGTGAGCGAGCCGTCGAGGATCTGTTTGCGCAGCGTCTCCAGCTTGGGGCGCATCTGGGCGTTCGCCTCGGCCATCTCGCGGTTCTTCTGCTGGCGCTTCGCCAGCGCGGCGTCGATATCGGACTCGGTCACCTGGATCGCGGCGCGGATGACATCCTTCTCGAGATGGGCCAGCAGCAGCGAGTTCGTGAGATCGTGGTGATAAAACGAGCCGGGTGCCTGAAACACCTTCAGGTAGCGCTCCGCCTGCTGTTTGCGCGAGGCGCGGAGTTTTTCCAGGACCTCTTTCTCCTTGGCGGCGACCTCTTCGGGCGTGAGGACGATGCCTTTGCGGCGCGCCTCTTGCGCCAGCAGGGTTTTCAGGATGTGGTGGCGGCCGAGACTGTACACGCGGCGCATCAGCAAGTTGTCGCGCTCCTCCTCGAACTGCTGCGGCGTGACGCCGTGGGGGATGCGCATCTCCGAGACCAGCAGCTCGGCGTAGTCGCGCACCGCGCCCCACGAGATCGGCTCGCCGTTGACCGTGATGAGCGGCTGCTCGGGCTTGAGATCCGGCAGCGGCGAGGGTTCCGTCTCGCGCTTCGGGATCGGCGCGTGGCGCTTGCCGTCCGGACCGACGGTCCATCCGGCCGGATTGAGCGCGCCGCGCGCGGCCGGCGCGATGCGGGGCCCGAACGCGGGTGCCGGCGCGGCGGCAGCCGGGCCTTCGGCAGGCTTGGGCGTCTGCGCGGCCGTCGGCAGCCGCACGGCCGCGATGGCGAGCAGCAGTGTGAAAGACGAGACAGGGAAACGGTTCAACACAAACATAGCGGTCCTTTCGTCGGTTTACGCCCGCTGTCCGCAGAGCGGGAAAACAAAGGAAGCAGAGGAGGGAGAGAACGCTCAACGCGCAACTCTCAACGCTGAATGCGTCAGGCTCAAGTCGGCAGTGAGTATACCGGAAACGCGTTGGAGAATTCAAGGAGAAGGGAGGAGGGAGAAAGGAGGAGTTAGGAGTTAGGAGTTAGGAATTAGGAATTAGGAGTTGCAGGGACGGCAGGGACGGCAGGATCGGCAGATACGACAGAGACACAGGATGTTCGCGTCGCCGTCCGCCAGGGCGCATGGCAGTTCTGTTGGGGCCAATAAATCATAATCATAATCTTAATCTTAATCTTAATCTTGCACATCGGACTTTCTCGAGAGTACACTGCGCCCATGAAAACGAGCTTTGATCACGAGAAGCCGTCTGTCTATCAGAAAGAGGCTTGTTTGCGCCGAACAGGGGAAAGTGATGTTGGTGCCCATCGTCTCGATGCGGGTGGGCTTGATCCGCAGCACCTCCGCTGATCGTGTTCATGAGGAGCCGGCCGAATAGGAGGCCGACAATCGGCGACGAGCAGATTACGATTACGATTACGATTACGATTACAAGAAGGTCTCCCCAACAGAACTGCCATGCGTCGCCGTCCGCCAATGATCCCCTGCGTTCGCTTGACAGCCACTAAACAAAGTGCAAAACTATACATTATCTGACGTCACACCGGCCACCTGTCCGGTTGCGGCGCGACAGGAAAGGGGTTCACATGTTCAAAAGGCTGGTCGTTCTGGTTCCGGCGTTGGCGCTGGCGGTTTCGGTGTTTGCATATCCAACGGTCGGGAAAGACCCGAACAATGTCCAGCCGAACTTCTGGACGAGTCAGTTGGCCGCGGCGCGCACGCGCGCCGGACAGCTCGGGCTGCCGATGCTGGTCATGTGTGTCGACACGGTGACATGCGGCAACTGCAAAAATTGGGATTCGTGGGTGTTGAAGAATACAGCCTGGCCCGCTTTTCTCGCCCAATATCCCATGATGCTGGTGATGCTGGACCGTAGTTCCCTGTCCAGCACGAGCTGGAGCACGCTGACTCAGCCCTACCGCGGGGCCGGCGGGTCGCTTGACTTCCCGACTGCGGCGGTTCACGCACCCTCGGGCGTCAAGCTGGGCCAATTCAATTACGGCATGGGCACGGGATATTTTCAGACCCCGGGCTTCATGAACAAGATCCTGACCTACTCCCTGCCCTATTACAATACCGGGCCCGGCACGATCGGCCTGAGCCTGGCCGCGCAGAGCGTGGCGGAGGACGGCGGCGCGGTGACGGTGACGGTCACGCGCTCAGAGGGCAAGACCGGGGCGCAGAGCTTCTCGTACGCGACCGCGGACGGATCGGCCGTGGCGGGCGTGGATTATACGGCGACGTCCGGGACGCTGGCGTGGGCGGACGGCGAGGACGCAGCCAAGACCTTCACGGTGCCGCTCATCGACAACGGACGTTGGACCGCGCCGTCGCAGCGCGTGTTCACGGTGACGATCGCGCAGACGGCGGGCGATGCCGATACAGGCGTGACGACCCAGACGGTGACGATCAACGAGGCCGAGCCCTACGCGCCCGGCACGCTCGGCTTCAGTGATGAGGCGGGCGAGGTGGTTGAAGGTGTGGTCTACACCGGCACGGTGAGCCGCACCGGCGGGGCGGTCGGCGAGGCGGGCGTGACCCTGATGGCGCCGGCCGGCTGCACGGTCGATCCGGCGGCGCTGACGTGGGCAGACGGTGATTCGGCTGAGAAGACGTTCACGGTGTCGGGCATCGCGGCGACAGAGCCGTATGACCCGCGCGCGATCGAGCTGTCGCTGGCCTTGAGCGGCGGGGCCGCGTCGCTGGGCACGGCCGTGCAGACGGTGTCGGTGCTGGACCAGGCGGTCAGCGAGACCTTTGAAGACTACACGGAAGACCGGCCGGTTTATGAATTTCTGACGCAAGAGGATGAGCTGTGGTTTTACAATGAAGGGCTGGACGCGCTGCGCACCGAGCCGCTCAACGGCGGCGCGCAGGCGGCGCTGGCGTGGACCGCGCCGGGCGCGGGACGGCTGAGCTTCACCTGGGGGCAGAACGGCGTCACGCTGCCGGACGGCGCGATCCGTCCGCTGGTGCTGGACGCCGAGGGCGTGCTGGTGCTGCACGTCGGCGCGCAGCAGATCCCGCTGGCGTCGCTGGAGACGAACAACACGGTCGGCGTGCGCGCCGGCGAGGTGGTGCGCTGGGTGGCGACCGGTGCCGCCGGCGACTACATGGCTTATGTGAAGGGGCTGGCGTGGGAACCGCTCGCGCCGGTGACGGCGGTCGGCCTCGCGCCGGCGGCGGAGAGCAAGCTGCAGATCGACGACGTGCGCGCCGACACCAATCTGGTGGATCTGGTCTGGCAGGCGGGCGCGGGCAATCCGGCCGGTACGGTGCAGCGGCTGTTCGCGGGTCCGTCGGCCGACGCGCTGGCGGAGGTGGCCGCGTCGGGCGATGTGGCGAGCGGCGTGAACGCGCTTGATCTCGGGCTTGTCACGCTGGACGAGGCGCAGGGCTGGATCGCGTGGCGCGTGGACACCGTCTTGGCGGCCGATTTCGGCGCGGCGGTGAGCGCGGGGCCGGTGTGGCGCTTCGCGGTGGTGGACCTGCCGATCTTCACCGGCGATTCGCCGGCCGCGGGCGGGACGCTCGACGCCTTCCTGCGGGCGGGCGCGGCGATCCAGGTCGCGGCCGACAGCACGACGCCCGTGACCTATTCGGCGACCGGCCTGCCGCCGGGGCTGACGATCGATCCGGTGACCGGCGCGATCTCCGGTGTGGCGCGTTCGACCGGGGCCTATGCGGTGACCGTGACGGCGAGTAACAGCGAGGGCGCGACGACGCTGGCCTTCACGATCCGCACGCAGGGGCTGCCGGATTATGCCGCCGGCACTGCGCTGTCCGGTGCGCTGTTCGAATCGATGGAAGAGCGCATGCGCGCGCCTGAATTTACAAGGCCGGTGGTCGGCACGCTGTCGTTCAAGGTCAGCAGCTCGGGACGCATCACGGCGAAGGTGGACAGCGCCGGCCGGAAGCACTCGCTGCGCGGTGCCTGGGAGACCGGTGCGCCGGACGGCACCTTCCGCGCGGCGATGGCCAGCCGTTCGGGTGAAGTGCTCGACGTGGCGCTGACGGCGGACGGTGTGCTGCGCGGCACGTTTGACGGGTATCCGGTGCTGGCGCGCGCGGCTTCGGCCGGAGCGGCGCTGCCGTACGAGGGCTACTACACGGCCGCGTTTGAGGCAGAGGTGCTGGAGGTGGGGTCGGAAACGCTCGATAACCGGCCCGAGGGGTTCAGTTATGTGACGATGACCGTCAGCCGTGCGGGCAAGGTGAAATACAGCGGCGTGCTGGCGGACGGCGCCCGGCTGAGCGGCTCGGCCTCACTGATGGTGTTCAGCGGGACAGAGATGCAGGCAATGGGCTACGACGTGGCCGAGGACGCGGCCTACGCGGCCTTCCCGCTCTACGCGCCGCTCTACCGGCGCCGCGGCAGCGCGTCGGCGCTGATCTGGATTGCGGCGAATGCGGAGGCCGGCGCCGGCGACAACACGGTGTGGCTGGACAGCTCGCGCTGGTTCTATCCGGGCAAGAGCAGCGTGATGACCGATGA
>MWEJ01000239.1 GCA_002071025.1 Verrucomicrobia bacterium ADurb.Bin070
GCGCTTCGAGACGCTGGAGCTGTGCTGCAAGACCGAGATCAAGGCTTCCACGCTGGGCGCGCCGAAGTTTCTGACCGACCAGCAACTTCAGCTCGAGAGCAAGTCCGACGTGCGCCTGCCGGCCTTCGCCTATGATCCGGAGATGATGACGGTGCGCGAAAAGGAGCTGCGCAACGCGCTCTGTCAATTTGTGGAACGCGGCTACCGCCAGCGCCTGCTGACCGGCGCAACCGGCACCTTTTCGGCACGGATCGACGCCGACTCGTTTCTGATCACGCCGCGTCCGCTCGACCGGTTCAGCGTGCTGCCCGAGGAGATCGTCATGATCCGCAAGGGTAAGTGCGAACAGGGCAAGACGCCCAGTCATGCGGTACTGGCGCATCAGGCTGTCTATGCCGCGCACCCGGAGGTCCATGCAGTCATCAACGCATGCCCGCTGAACGCGCTGGCCTTTAGCGTCTGCCACAAGGCGATCGACACGCGCACGTTGCCGGAGTGCTACATTTTTCTGCGCGAGGTGGGCTTGCTGCCCTTCGAGACCACGTTCAACGATTACGAGGCGATGGTCCGTCACATGTCCCTGCGCCATCCCGCCGCCGTGCTCTGCAACAACGGGGTGATGGTGCTCGGCCGTGACATCCTTTCGGCGTTTGATCTGCTGGAAGTGCTGGAGTGTTCGGCCGAAGCGATTCTGGATAGCTTGCCGATCGGGGGCTTTGTTCCCATGGGGCAGCCGGTGATCGACGAGATCATCCGGGCCTTCAACCTGCCGGCATGAGGCGGGCGGAAACCGGTCAAAAGGTGTAAAATTGCGGTCATTTCACGCATTGTCAGCGTTGTGTTCTCCCCGCTATACTGTCGCCGTTATCATCACACATCGGTACGAAGGCAATGAGGAGGTTCGCATGGGGGCTCTGGCTGCGGCATTGGTCAGTTTGACTTTGGGCAACTGGCAGGTGACTTTTCAAGAGGCGGACGCGCGTCTCGACCTGGTGAACGCGTCCGGCGAGGCGCGCGTCAGCGGCACGCTGACCTTTACGTCCGGCGGTCAGGACTGGCGGGTGGTGGCACCGCGCGACGCGGTGACGAACCGCCTCGCGCTGCTCGATCCCCGCGGCAATGTGCAGGGATATCTGGCGTTTCAGGGCGAGGGCGATCGCCTCTCGTTGCTGGCCTACCACCGCACCGCGCAAAGTTATGCTGGGCAGTTGCGCATGACCGGCAGCGTCGCGTTCACGCCGGACAGTTTCGCCTGCCGCACGCAGCCGCTCAAAGGCTCGCGCGTGCTCCAGATGGGAACCGGCCGGCCGGATACAGACCTCAATGATTCGCTTTTCGATCCGGAACGCGACCGCAGCCTGCTGCTGCGCGGCGGTTCCGCGCGGCGGCTCGCCACACAAGGGGGCGGGCGTTACGGGCTTACGTTGGACGCGGCGATCCACGAAGCTGCTGAGGCGGTTTGGAGCTTCACGGTCGAGCGCGACTACTACCGCTCTCGCTACGTGCCTTATTACAAGCCCATCAACCGCACGCGCTGTCCGTCGCCGCCTACCGGTTGGATGTCGTGGAACATCTATTTCGACAAAGCCACGGCCGAGGACAATCTGGCCGAGGCGCGCGTCGGCCAGAAACACTTGCAGCCATTCGGCTTGGAGTTCTGGCACATCGAATCTTGGCAGGACAACTCCGATTCGCTGCCGGTCAGCAATTTCGACAACCTCAGTCTGACGCCCAATCCGCGCCAGTTCCCGCTCGGCATGAAGCGTCTGGCCGATGACATCCGGGCACTCGGCTTCAGGCCGGGACTCTGGACCGCGCCCTTCGGCACCGGCAGCACCAACTTCTATCTGGCGCACAAAGCATGGTTCCTGCACGGTCCAGACGGCAAGCCGCTCTCGACCTGGAACGGCAAATTCACCATTGATCCGACGCATCCCGAAATGATCAACCACCTGCGTGAAATCCATCGTATCGCCTCGCGTGAGTGGGGGTATGAGTATTTCAAGATCGACGGCATGTCGGGCCGTAACCAAGGGTACTGCGCCCATTTTTTCGAGCGGCCCGAAATCCGTGCCTGCTTTAAAGATCCGGCCTGCCCGGATCCCTTCGAACGCTGTGTGCGGGCGTTTCGCGAGGGCATCGGCGAAGACCGCATGTTCCTGGCCTGCCAGGGCCATTTCACCGGTCCCGAGGCCGCTTATGCCGACGCTTCACGCACCGGCGCCGATATCGTGCACCCGAATCAGCCGCCCAAATGGCCGAACCTGCTGAATCAGGCGCGCTGCACGCTCAACCAGATTTTCGCCAACAACATTGTTTTCTTTGCCGATCCCGACACGCTGATGGTCGGCGATTACCTCGGGATCGAGCAGGCGCGACTGGCTGCAACGGTCGTGGCGCTGCCGGGGCAGATGATGTTTTCCGGCGACAAGCTCGCCGAGCTGAAGCCGGAGCGCATGCGGCTGTTGCAGCAGGCGCTGCCGGTCTGCGACGTGCGTCCGCTGGATCTCTTCCCGGTCTTCGACATGCTGCCGGTCTGGGCGTTGCACGTGCGTCGTCCGTTTGCGGAGTGGCAGGTGGTGGCGCTGTTCAACTGGGACGATAAAGATGCGGAAATCGGTTTTTCTTTCGACGAGCTGGGCTTGGATGGGGCCGCCGACTACGCACTCTATGAGTTCTGGACCGGCACCTATCAGGGCGTGCGCAAAGCGCGCTTCGACATGCCGGTGCCGGGGCATGGTGTACGCCTGCTGGCGGTGCATCGCGCCCAGGCCGTGCCGCACATCCTCAGCAGTGACCGCCACATCACGCAAGGCGGGGTGGAGTTGACGAGCCTGGCCTGGGATGGTGCGCGCAACGCGCTGACCGGTTCGGTCAAGGCCGTCAAGGATCATGCGCTCACGCTGCGCTTCCGCGCGCCGCAAGGGTTCGCGCTCGCCTCGGCACAGTCCGGCGACGGCATCACCTGCCAGGCCGCGGCGGAAGCCGGCGAGGTGGTCGCGGTGAAGCTGCTCAGCACGACCTCGCAGGAGGTCCCCTTCACGCTGTCATGGAAAAGGGAGTAAACGCCGCTGATGCGGCAAGCTTTCCGCCATGACGTCTGAGCCGATTACCGCATTCACCTCGCAACAACTCGCCGCTCGCTATGCCAGTCACGGCATGACGCCCCGTTTAGCCAGGTGCCTGCTTGCGTCCGCTGTGCGCTTCGGCGTCTGGCCCGATCAAGACACGACCCTTTCCGCGCGCTGGTTGAGAGACTTGCGTAACTACCTGCATATACCGGTGCTGTCGGTTCTGGAACGGCGTACCTCGGCAGGCGACGGGTTTGAAAAGTTCCTTTTTGCGGCACCTGATGGCGCACGCTTTGAGTCGGTTCTAATCCCGCTAGCCCACCGGCAAGAAGACCGAAAGGCGGTTGTCTGCGTCAGCTCTCAATCGGGCTGCGCCATGGGGTGCACGTTCTGCGCCACCGGTCGTCTGGGCTTTTCGCGTCATCTGGAAGTCTGGGAAATCGTTGCGCAGGTGGCGCAGCTCCGCCGGGAGTCCTCGTTCCCCGTGCGCGGTGTGGTCTTCATGGGCATGGGCGAGCCGCTATTGAATCTCGACGCGGTCCTGCAGGCCGCGAGGATTTTCTCGGAACCGTGTGGGCTGGCGATCTCCGCCAAGGCGATCACGCTTTCCACGGTGGGCATCGTGCCGGCCATCTTGCGGCTAGCTCGGGAACGTCAGCCTTATCGTCTGATCGTATCACTCACCTCGGCCGACCCCGACAAGCGCCGGCGCGTGATGCCCGTCGAAGCCCGGTATCCCTTGAGTACGTTGCGTGACGCCTTGGCGGCGTACCACGCGGCGACCGGGCGACGCATGACGCTGGCCTGGACCCTGATCGCAGGCTTTAACACCTCCGAGGAAGATGCGCAGCAGTTGGCGGATTGGGTCGGCGAATTGCCTGTACAGCTCGACCTTATCGATGTCAACGACGCGACCGGGCGTTTCGCGCCGCCCGACGACGCGGAGCGCAATGCTTTCCGTGATGCGTTGCGGCGGCATCTGGCGGCACCGGTGGTGCGCCGCTACAGCGGCGGCAAAGACATTGAGGCCGCCTGTGGCATGCTCGCCGCCCAACTGCGAGGTGCGATCTGAGCGGTCATGATCCGATCTCCGCCATCATGTCGCGGAAACAGGCAGGGCAGAGTCCGTGAGAGAGCTGCGGAGGCGTGGCCGTTTCGAACTATCGGTGGGCGGTGTGAACAGCATGGTAGAGGAAGCGGGTGCCGAGCGGCGGCAGCGGCGCTGGCGGCACCGTGTAGTGGTGCAGGAGCGCGGCGGCTGCGACAGCCTTCGTCAGCTCAGGATCGGGGTTGAAGCCGCCCACGCGCCAGAGCGTGCCCCAGCCGTCCAGCCGATAGCCGCCGATGAAACCATCTTCGATGCCGGCCACCAGCACGGTGGCCGGTGCGTTCGGCGTGGAGGGCGTGCCGCGGTTGACCGTGCTCGCCGTCCGGGCGACACGCGCGGCGAGTTCCGGGCCGAGCCAGACGTTCCCGGTTTCGGTCACATGCAAAGGCTCCGGCGGTTGGTCGACCTCGCCGGCTTGGATCGGCAGGCGAAGGTGGTGGAGCCCGCCGGGCCCGATGTGTTCGGTCTGCCACGTCTCACCCTGACGGAACACCGCACGATGAAAGGAGTAAGCGGCGGTCTCCCACCAGATGCCGCCCCGATTGACATAGGCGCGCACGGCATCGAGCGTTTCACGCCAGCGGCCGTGGCCGGGCGATAGAAGGAGTTCGCCGTACGGGTTGACGATGGTGAAGATCTGCTCCGGCCCTGAGGCAAGGGCAGCGGCTAGTTCGTCATATGTCGTGAGCGTACGCAGCGTCAGGCCGTGCCGACGGACCAGATCAGAGGCTTCGAACGCGACGCGCCAAGCGGCTGGCGTGACCGCCGTCAAGGCCGGCGCGATACCTGGGCCGAGATCGATGACGGCAATGACGGGTTTCGTGCCAGGCCAGTCACGTGGGGCGAGTGCGGCGCGTTCGGGCGGCGGCAGGACACGGGTAATGCTGCCGCGCGTCGGCAGCGTAAGGCGCAGCGTGCCGCCCGCCGCGCTGAGGCGGGTCTCGGGCGCACCATCGAGCGTGAAGACCGTCGTGTCGTTGAACGGCACGGGGACCGCGACAGCGGCCCCGGGATGTCCGAAGAGCCACACCTCGGAGCGGCCGCCGTTGTTCTGCGTCACGTAGCCGGTGCCGTCAGGGGCGAGGCCGGCGGTCAGGCCCGGCGCGTCGGCACGGAAGCCGTAGGCGGGCAGCGGAGTGCCCGCGACAGTGCGCGGAGTGTCGCCGAGATTGCAGCGCAGGCGCACGTCGCCGTAGGACGCGTCGAGCGTGCCGTCATCCGAAGCGCGGCGCGGGTCGCCGCCGGCTGCCAGCAGCGCGGCTCGATCGTGCGCGAACGCGCGCAACGGTTCGCCCAGATAACGGGCGCAGACCGATTGCTGGAGGCGGGCAAGCCAAGCC
>MWEJ01000240.1 GCA_002071025.1 Verrucomicrobia bacterium ADurb.Bin070
CTTCCGCGACACGCTGGACGAGAGTGGCGCGCTCTCGCGCACCGTCATGTTCGTGCATACCGCCTCCGACCCGATCGTCGAGTGCATGCTGGTCCCGGACATCTCGCTGGCCGCGGCCGAGCAGTTCGCGCTGCAGGGAAAAAAAGTGCTGGTGCTGCTGACCGACATGACCAGCTTCGCCGATGCGCTCAAAGAGATCGCCATCACCATGGAGCAGATCCCCTCCAACCGCGGCTATCCGGGCGATCTCTACTCGCAGCTCGCCGCACGGTATGAGAAGGCGGTCGACTTCGAGGGCGCGGGCTCCATCACCATTCTCGCGGTCACGACCATGCCCGGCGACGACGTGACCCATCCGGTCCCGGACAACACGGGCTACATCACCGAGGGACAGTTCTACCTGCGCAACGGGCGCATCGAGCCCTTCGGCTCGCTGAGCCGCCTCAAGCAGCAGGTCAACAAAGACACGCGCGAAGACCACCGCACCATCATGGACGCGATGATCAAGCTCTACGCCTCTTTTAAGGAGACGCAGGAGAAGCAGTCCATGGGCTTCCGCATGAGCGACTGGGACGGCAAGCTGCTCAAATACGGCGAGCGGTTCGAAAAGGAAATGATGGACCTCTCGGTCAACATCCCCCTCGAAAAAGCGCTCGACCTCGGCTGGCAGATCCTGGCTGACTGTTTCGAACCGGGCGAGACCGGCATCCCCTCCAAACTCACGACAGCCTTCTGGCCTACGGACAAAAGGCTGTGAGGCTGTAAATGGCCAAAATCAAACACACCAAGACCGAGCTGAAGGCGCAGAGCGACGCGCTCAAGCGCTTCCAGCGTTTTCTGCCGATGCTGCAGCTCAAGAAGCAGCAGTTGCAGGCGGAGATCGCCGCCATCACCGTGCGGATCGACGAGGTGTCGGCGCGCGAGACCGCCGCGCGGCGTGACCTGTCCGCATGGGTCGCGCTCTTCGCTGAACCCGGCAAGCCGCTCGATGCCCTGGTTCATGTCGAGCGCGTCAACACCGGCACCAGCAATATCGCGGGCGTGACCATCCCGGTCTACAAAGGCCTTGAGGTCACGCGCGTGCCGCTCGACCTCTTCGCCACGCCGGCCTGGCACGACAATGCGGCGAAGACCCTGACCGCCATTCTGTCGCTCAAGGCCGAGCGGCTCGTGCTCGAACACCAGCGCGAACTGGTCATCCGCGAGTTGAACACCACGTCGCAACGCGTGAACCTGTTCGAAAAGGTCAAGATACCGGAGTGCAAAGAGAACATCCGGATCATCCGCATCGCGATCGGCGACGAGCAGACCGCCTCGGTCACCCGCGGCAAGATCGCCAAAGGACGTACCGGCCAGCCCCAAGAGGAGGATGCGGCATGATCGTTCCGATGAAACACATGACCCTGCTCTGCGTGGCCGCCGAACGCGAGGCTACACTGGAGCGTCTGCGCGAGCTGGGCGCGGTGCATCTTGAACTGGGCGGCGCGGCCGATTCCGACGCCTGCCGCCACGCGCAGAACCGGCTGGCGACCGCGCGCCACGCGCAGCAGATTTTGAAGGACGCACTGGCCGGCAAGCCTGTCATCCCGACGGTCTCCGGCCCGCACAAGGCCCACGGCCACGAAGGCGGCGGCGCCCATCCCTTGTCTGCCCCTCTGCCTGAGATCGCGGGAGATGCCGAGGTGCACATCGCAGCCATCTGCCAGTTGGCCGACCTGCGCCAAGCGCTGGCCAACGAGGCCGAGCGGCTCGCGCGCGAGATCGCGCGTGTCACGCCGTTCGGTACCTTCGACACCGCTCTGCCCGCGCGGCTCGCCGCGCAGGGCGTGACGGTGCGCCTGTTCAGCGCGCCGGCCGCCGCCGTGCTGACACCGGGCGAAGGTGCCATGATCCACACGCTCAGCGCCGACGCCCACACCGTCTGGGGCGTGATGATCGGTCCCGGCGACCTGCCCGAAGGCTGTGTGCCTGCGGCGCTGCCGGAGACCCCGCTCGACCTGCTGCGCGAGCGGCTCGAAGAGGCCCGCGCGCGGATCGGCCAGATCACCGAGCGCCTGTGCCACGCCGCCCGCCATGCGGACAGCGTGCAGGCCGAAACCGACCGTTTGAGCGAGCTGAGCCTGTTCGCCACAGCGGCCGCCGTAATGCAATCCGCCGGCGCGGTGGTCTGGATCACCGGCTGGCTGCCGGCCGACCAAGTGGCCGAACTGCGCGAGACCGCACGAGAAAACGCATGGGGGCTGCTGGCGCGTGATCCGGTCGCTGGCGAGACGCCGCCCACGCTGCTGCGGCCGCCGCGCCTCTTCCGCCCGGTGCTGGCGCTCTTCGAAGGGCTCGGCATCTCGCCGGCCTACACGGAGGCCGACATCAGCGTCCCCTTCTTCTGCTTTTTCAGCATCTTCTTCGCCATGCTGGTGGGCGACGGCGGCTACGGCGCGTTGATTCTAGCGCTGACTTTTTACGCGCGCCGCAAGCTGCCAACCGCGCCGCGCGCGCCATTCGTGCTGCTGACCTGCTTCGCGGCGGCCACCATCATGTGGGGAGCCCTCTCCAACACCTGGTTCGGCACGCACCCCGGATTTGCCGACAACGCGGCCAGCCGCTGGCTGAACCATCCCGAGAACGGCATCAACAACATGATGCTCTTTTGCTTCACGCTAGGGGTGATCCATCTCTCGCTGGCGCGCCTCTGGAATGCGGCCGCACTGTTTCCGGACACCAAGGCACTGGCGCAGCTCGGATGGGTCGGCGTGGTGATCTTTATGTACTGCATGTCGTGCGGTATCGTGGGAATTTTCAAGGCCCCAGCCTTCATCTATCCGATCTTCATCGGCTCCCTGCTGCTGATCTTCCTCTTCACGCTGAAGCGCGATGAGCTGAAGACCAACGGTATTGAACTCGGCATGCTGCCGCTCAACATCGTGAGCGCGCTCGGCGATATCATCTCGTACGTGCGTCTCTTTGCAGTGGGACTGGCCTCCGTCAAGGTTGCCGAAAATTTCAACGACATGGCGGTCAACCTGGGGCTGCCGCTGTGGGCCAAGATCGTACCGATGATCCTGATCCTGCTGGTCGGACATGGACTGAACTTCGCGATGGCGGGCCTCAGTATCTTGGTGCACGCCGTACGCCTCAACACCCTAGAATTCTCAAACCACAAAGGCATCACCTGGGCCGGTTACGCCTTCAAACCTTTCAAAAGATTGTAAGGTGTTGAGGCTATAAGGCTGTCAGGGCCTTGTAGCCTTCCCCCTCACAAACTTACAGCCTCACAGCCTTACAACCTCACAGCCTACAAAAGGAGAAAATCATGAACCCTGAAACACTGGCAACCTTCAATCAGACCTTGGGCATCGCGGGCGCAGTCGCCTGCCTCGGACTCAGCGCTACCGGCTCGGCGTTCGGCACCGGCTTCGCGGCGACCTCCGCCATGGGCGCCTGGAAAAAATGCTACGCGCAGAGCAAGCCAGCGCCGTTCATCCTGCTCGGGCTGGTCGGTGCGCCGATCACGCAGACCCTGTACGGCATGATCCTGATGTTCGTCATGTTCGGCAAAGCCTCCGCCGGCCTGCCGCTCCTGATCCTCGGCATCTTTGCGGGGCTGGGCATCGGCTTCTCCGCCCTATTCCAGGGGCGTGCCGCTGCAGCCGCGTGCGACGCACAGGCCGAAACCGGACAGGGCCTCACCAACTACTTCGCCGCGCTCGGCATCGTCGAGACCGTCGCGATTTTCACGATGGTCTTCACGCTGATCGCCGTGTTCCAGATCAAGCTCTAAGCCATGCTGCTGCCCAAACATCACGACTCGCTCGTCGGCATCGATTCCGACGGCTGCGTCTTCGACACGATGACGGTCAAGCAGCGGGAACACTTCTTCCCCGCCATCATCCGGCACTGGGGGCTGGAAGCGTGCGCTGACGCGCTCCGCGCCTGCGCGGAGTTCGTCAACCTGACCTCCAAAACGCGCGGCAGCAATCGCTTTCCGGCGCTGCTGCGCGTTTTCGAGCTGCTGCCCGATTATCCCGGCGCGCGCGTATCCGGCGCCACGTTGCCGGCGACCGACGCCCTGCGCACGTATGTCCATTCGGGCCTGCCGTTGGGCACCCCGTCGCTGCAGGCCGAAGTCGCGCGCACGCAGGATCCCGAGCTGGCGAGCGTGCTGGCCTGGAGCCTGGCGCTCAACGACGACATCGACGCCCGCATGCGGCCGGTGCCGCCCTTCGCCGGGGCCGTGCGGGCGCTCGGGCTGATCCATGCCGCGAGCGACGCGCTGGTCGTGTCGCAGACACCGGAGACGGCCTTGGTCAAAGAGTGGGAGCTGCATGGACTGACCGGGTACGTCAGCCTGATCGCCGGGCAAGAGAAAGGCAGTAAAGCCGAGCACCTGCGGCTGGCTTCAGACGACCGTTACGCCCCGGACCGCATCCTGCTGATCGGCGACGCGCAGGGCGACCTCGCCGCGGCGCGTCAGGCCGGCGTCCTCTTTTATCCGATCGACCCCGGTGCCGAGGAACGCGCGTGGGAACGCTTCTGCGACGAGGCGTATCCCCGGTTTCTTGCTGGCACCTACGCCGGGCCTTACGAACAGGCGCTGGTTGCAGCGTTCGAAGCGCTGCTGCCCGATACGCCGCCCTGGTTGGTTTCATCCTCAGCGCCTCACCTCCCCACCGCGTGACGCCCGTTACGGTTGAATCGATTGCCTCATTCCGGTATACTGTGTCCCGTCAATTGAGAAGGCATGGTGCATCCCGACTTGTCGGGTCAGCCAGCCGACGGACAAACGGGACGGAATGACCGCATGCGAAAAAAAGCAGTTCCCACAAAAACCAGCCTCGCGCTCACCTCTTTTTTCAGCGCTGACGACATCCTCATCCATCAGGAGGAGGGCTCACGGAATCAAGTTATCCGTCATCTGCTGATGCACTTGGCAAACGGCCACGGCATGATGGAGGTTGACGGATATTTCAATGCGATCATCGAGCGTGAAAACGCGAACGACACGGTGGTCGCCAACGGGATCGCCATTCCGCACGCACGCCTCGACAATTTACAGCGTCCCTATGTAGGCGTCGCCACCTCGGCAAAAGGCATCCCTTTTGCCGAAGACAAGCCCCCTGTTCACCTGATCCTGCTGGTCCTGATTCCGCGTGACCAGCCCGGCCTCTACCTCCAGATCCTCCGTTCGCTCGCCAGTATTCTGCGCGACCGCAATGCGGCAAGAACGGTCTCGCACCTCAAGGGTGCGGAGGAAGTCATGCGCTTTTTCGAGCGCGGCGGCATGGTCCTGCCCGAATACGTGTGCGCGGCCGACATCATGCGGGACGAACTGATCACGCTGCGCAACAATGACAACCTCAAGACCGCGATCGACTGTTTTATCAGCGAAAACCTCAGCGAAATTCCGGTTGTTGACCGTGACGGCGACATGGTCGGTGTCGTCAGTGCCGGCACCTTGCTCAAGGTCTGCCTGCCGGACTATCTGCTCTGGATGAGCGACCTGTCACCGATCGTCAACTTC
>MWEJ01000241.1 GCA_002071025.1 Verrucomicrobia bacterium ADurb.Bin070
TCGACCGCGAAATCCGGATAATCGACCGAATCGGCGGTAAACGCGCCCAGATCCGTCACCTCATCCCCTCGCGCCGCCAACACCTCGCTGACAGCCTGCTTGACATGTAATCCGCCGTGGTCGCAACCGAGTACTAGTTTCATGTAAGATCTGCTCCGAAAAGGTCACTGTGGTTCAATACGGGCATTGACTATAGCATGGGGCGTGCTGACCGGCAAGACCCGTTGGCGCCAAACCCTGCGACCGGCGCATGGCAGTTCTGTTGATGGTGCCTTCTCGTAATCTTAATCCTAGTGAGGCGCTTGCAAAACCCCTCTGCGGCTCACCACAGGTTCGCCCTCCATGAAATATTCCGCCGTTATGCCCAAATCTGGAGGGCGAGGCTGTGCCGAGCCGTTGGTTAACGGGGCATCATTCGTCTCCTCGCATGGCATGAAACGGTTAGTCCGACCCTCCAAGCATTTCGCCGGTGGAGGCGTCGACATAGATGATGATCGGGGGTTATTGGGGTCAGCCCTTGTCTGAAAATAACAAATAAGCCTTGCCAGATACCGCCGCCATGCTTTTCGCGCTCACCGGGGCGCCTCCTCTATTGTGACACGGCGCACAAGTTCCGCAACGAGGTGTCCTCCCGCTGCAAAGCAGTATCCGTAGACGCGCGCTCCGAAGTCTTCCACGCTCTCCCCCCCCCGTTCGGCCAGCCGTTCCCGGTCCCGTCCGTCAACGTAGATCGCCCGCCGCGTTACCCCGGAACGTCACGTGGCAGATCGCGCCCTCAACCTGTATCCGAAGTTTCCTCGCCATGCCCGGCAACATCAACCCTATTTTTTTTCAGGGCCGACCCCGAAACCCGCGACCCCGAAACACGCAAAAAACCGATGAAATTGTATCCCCGTTGATTATAATTTTGAGAAAAGATCTAAAACCGTCCAAGACCATATGATGTAAGAAAAATTACCTTCAGACGATCACGCCCCAACTCCGCGTGTTTGCGTAATAGGTGCTCACTGCAAGACCGGGGGCACGCGCTCGCCGCGGGCCTGTGCCGCGATGTCGTGATCGTGACCGAAGTATGCGGCGTTCGAATCCATGAAGAGCAGCAGCCGCAGCCGTTCTTCCGCCGTCAAGGCCACATCGTGATGCCCCTTCTCCAGCAGCGCATGCAGCGGCGAGGCCATCGCGCCGAACCGGCCCGGTTCGGTGTACGGCGTCACGAACGCGTCGCGCTGAACGCCGACTTTGGACCAGTCGCCACGGTAGGCATGGGTGAAATAATGAAGATACGGCACCAGGCTGTAAAACGAGGTGAAGAAGGCGAAGCGGTTCTTGTCCGGATCACCGCGCCGCAGATCCGGCATCGACGCCTTGCGCGTTTCACCATGGCAGGAGACGCACTTCGCGTCTAGCACCGGCTGCACCAGCCGGGGATAGTTGTAGGGGTTGGAACCGTCCGGCCCCTCAGCCAGGCGTGACGGCGCGCGCCGCATCGCCAGCGGCGAGGCGGCAGCACGCTGTCCGCTCACGGCCGCCCCGGTGCGCGCCTCATGGCAGCCGTTGCACATCAGGGTCTCGCCGGGCGCGACATACGTCACGCTGCGCATGCCCTGCACGGCGACGCCGCGTTCGTTCACCGCGTGGAAGAGGATCGGCGCACCGACCGGCGCCTCGAAGAACGCGCTGCCGTCCTCCTCGACCGGCACGCTGCCGAGATAGTGCCGTCCCGGTGTCTGATCGCAGACGCCGAGCCGCGGATCGCCAACGATCGGCTTGACCTTCGGCAGGATCTGCCACACGCGCAGGGCCGCGATGCGCGTGCCTCCCGGAAACGGCCGCCGCGAGTTGTAGACATTCACCAGGCCGATGGCCGCGGTTTTCGGCAATTTTTCAGGGGCAACCGGCGCGGGCTTCGTACCGTCCGGCAGGCGGGGCTGCCCCACCAGCGTGCCATGCGCCAGCACCGGCGGCCGGGGCCGCGCATGCAGCGGCATCGGGCTGAGGCAGGAGATCTGCGGATGCGTGTATAGTGGGATCTTATTGCCGAAGGCATCCAGCAGCGTCACCGCATACCGCCGTTTGGCACAGTCGATCACGCCGTACTGCGCGTTGGCGTCGCCGTCGTACACACACAGGTAATACGTTTCGCTCAGCGGCCACGGCGAAGCATAGGCGGACGAGCCCTTGGTCTTCTGCCAGTCATAGTACTCGGTCTCCGGCAGCAGTTGGTCAGGGGTGAGCCGCCGGATCTGCGACATCTCGCCGTCGTCGGCCACAGAGGGATCGATCACAATCAGCGACCCGCGCGCCTCCGTATGATGGCCGCAGGCCACGGCCACGTATTTCGAAGATCCGGGGATCGCGCGGACATCCATCACCATGTGGGGCGCGGTGCGTTCCGAAAGGTGCGTGTTGCCGTTCAGCTCGCGCGCGTCGCGACCGTCGGGATAGGTGATCCAGGGATGGTGCGCCTGATTAAAGCCGCGGTCCACATAATCCCAGCGCGTGTAGACGATCATGCCGTTGTTGTCGACGCTCGGCTGCCACTCGTTGGTCTCGTGCAGGCTCAACGCCACGATGTCCGAGCCGTCATCGAACATGCTGTGCAGCGTAAAGGTGGGGACCTCGCGCCGGTGGCAGCGGCCAAAGCCGCCGCGCCGTTCCGAAATGAAAGCGATCCGCCCATTCGGCAGCCAGCACGGATCGAAGTCGTTCACCGGGCCGTCCGTAAGCTGCACGAGGCCGGAGCCGTCGGCGTTGCAGCGGAAGATGTGAAAGGCCGTGCGCGCGTTCCAGACACGGATCGAGGGATCGCCGTCGGTGTAGGCGAAAAGAATCTGCCGGCCGTCGTACGACACGTCCGGCGCGAGAAAGCCGCCGTTGTCCAGACGCTCGCCGCGGCGCGGCCCCGAAGCGACGGTCGATTCGGCAAGCAGATTGCGGGCGCGCGGCTGCGCGGACCACGGCGCCTCCAGCGCGTAGAGGCCGTTCCCCTGCGTGGTGCCGTGCAACGTGGCATGAAACCCGAAATACTGGTCGCACATGTGCACGCCCCAATAATATTCGTCGGGCGGGAGGGCTTCGCGCGTGATAAACAGAATCTTTGAGATCGACGCCAGCAGCGGATTCGCAAACGCGATCTCGCGGCGCAGAGCGAGCAGGCGTTGCAGCAGCGCGATCCGCGCCTCCTGCTCGTCGGGTTGCACGCGCGCGGCCGATTGCTCCAGCGCGGCGAGCCGTTCACCCAGCGTGGCGAGATCGACCTGCCGCGCGAGGTCTTGAAACAGGGCGCGTGTGCGGCGCAATACGATGTCGAGCGGGTCGCGGTCAGCCGGGAGAATCGTTGCCTGAGGATGGAAGGCCTGGCCGCGCCGCGCAGCCTCGTCAAAAATCCCCTTGTGTGTGCGGGGCTGCACCGTGCGCTCGCGTTCGAGCAGACGATATTCGCGCAACGTATCAACACCGTAACGTGCGCTAAGCGCGTCGAGACGTTGCGCTGACAACGGCTCGGCCGTTACCGAGCATGCCGCGCAGACGCCAACCAACACCCATACTGGTTTTGTCGCCATCGCTTCTCACTTTATGCGTGGATAGAGCCTGATGTTGCGATACTCGACCGCTGTGTGGTCGCCTTGGAAGTAGATCGGCCCCGGCTGAGCGTCGTCTGCGGTCAGGGCACCGCCGGTGCACCCCTCCAGCGGCTGGTTGTCGATAACAAGCCGGTCATTCAACCGGACCGTGACGTGGCGGTCGGCAAAAATGAGGTCGAAGGTCTGCCATTCGCCCGCCGGACGGGCGGCGTTCTCCAGCGGAACAATGCGGGAGTAGACGCCGCCGATGCCGCCCCAACTCGGCGGCCGGCCGTGGGAGTCGGTCACTTGCACCTCGTAGCGGCCGCGCAGATAGATGCCGCTGTTGCCGCCTTTCGGCAGCCGGACCTCCAGCGTGAGCCGAAAATCTTCGAACTCGCGGTCGGTGCGGATGTTGCCGAACTGTTTCGGTGCCGGCCCCTCTTCCAACTGCGGCGTGTTCACCAGCAGGCCGTCGCGCACCGACCAAGCGTTGTTATCGGCGGGATTCGTCAAGCGCCAGCCCGACAGGCTCTGGCCGTTGAACAGCGTGATGGGCTCTCCGAAACGCAGCGACGCGAGATCGGGACGGCGCGGCAGCGGCGCCTGTCGTTTGCCGCGCATCGTTTGCACGGGCAGCCGCGTGCCGTCCTTGAGCGCACGCGCAAGCTCGACCGTCATGGCGTCGCCCTGCACGGTCGCGCGCAGCGTGTCGGTCCCGAGGATGTCGCGCCGCATCCCTTTTTTCGTCATATACCAATGATCATGCGGCCGTTCCATGACGAGCACCCCGTCTTCAAGCGCCACACGCTTGAACGGTTCGACCCCGCCGATCTCCCACATGGCTTTGGCGGACGGCACACCCTGGTTCATCTCCACGCGCATCCAGACCGCGCCGCCGGAAGGGGAGGTCAGACACCACGCGCCTTCGAAAGGCGACGCGGCCATCACGCAGCCGGCCGCACACATCCCCGCCACCACACTTCCAAACCCTCGCTTCATCCGTCCTCCTTGTCCTGTCATCCCTGCGTTTCTCCCCTCAGCGTTTCAGCAGCATCACGATCGCCCTGGCCAGCTTGTCGCGGTGCGTCTCCAGCGGCGCCGGATCGCGCGTGAAACTCGTCAAGCTGGCAGACACATCGGCCGGCACCGTCAACAGCGCCGACACATTCTCGCGCTCGCGCGGCGTCAAGGTCCCGCCTCTTTCGGCGAGCAGTCGCTTCAGCATCACAAAATACTCATAGTCCTCAAGACCGTCGCGCAGCATCGCCAAACGGTAACTGACGACCGGCGCGTCCAGCACCGGCGCCGCCGGCTTGCCATCCGCCGCAGCAAGGGGCGGGTATAGAAAGCGGCCGTCACCATTGCCCCACGGCTGCTTCGTGCCCGGCGCCACACCGTAGCCGGACACCCAGCTCATCGGATCCAGATACGGGTTCTGCGGGTTTTCCTGATCCGGATACGCGGTGCCGCTGGTCCAATACACGGTATCCCAAATCAGAATGCCGGTGACCCGCTCCGCCCATGTCTGCCACAGCCAGACGCGCATCTCTGTGCCGGGATGGTCAATGAATTCGGTGGCATACGGCGCCACCGGCCCGCAGCAGACATACCACCAGAATTGATCCCCCGCAGCACGCCGTTCCTCCAAGCCCGCCACATTCAGCGACGGCGTCAGCGGGCACCAGAGATTCGGCCCGCCGACGAGATCTTTCTCAATCTGCTCGGTCAGCATGCGGCGCAGGCCGGGGGCGTGGCGCTTAAGCTTGGCGAAGCCGTTCATCACAAAGGCGTAATCCTTGGGATCCGGCTCATCGAACCAGTAGACGAACGCCTTGTCCAGCCAGCCTTTCTGCTTGAGATGCGCCTCGATCCCGCGCAGATATTTGCCGAGCAGGATGTCGTACTCGGGCGCGCTTTCCGGATAGCCCATGAAGGTCGGCTCGTACCG
>MWEJ01000242.1 GCA_002071025.1 Verrucomicrobia bacterium ADurb.Bin070
CGCGTGTAGCTGAGGAAGGAGCGGCTGTCGGTCAGCATGCCCACGAAGCGGCTGAGCAGCCCGAGCTGCGAGAGCGCCTCCATCTGGCGCAGCATGCCGTCGCGCTGGTCATTGAACCACCAGCCGCTGCCGAACTGCATGCGGCCGGCCACCGGGCCGCGCTGGAAGTTGCCGATCATTGTGGCGATCATCTCGTTGTCGCGCGGGTTGAGCGTGTAGATCACGGTGCGCGGCAGGGCGTCCGCCTGCTCCAGCCGGTCGAACAGCCGCGCCATGGGCGCGGCCGCGTTCCAGTCGCCGATGCTGTCGAAGCCGGCGTCGGGGCCGAGCGCCTTGAACATCCGGGCGTTGGTGTTGCGCAGGGCGCCGTAGTGGATCTGGGCGCTCCAGCCGCTGCGCGCATCCATGGCCAGCGCCTCGAACAAGAGAGCTGAGCGGAAGGTGGCGATCTCGTCGGTCGTGGCTTCGCCGCCTTGCCGCACGCGCGCGAAGAGTTCGCGGATTTCGGCTTCGAGATAGGGCGAGGCGTAGAGCGTGTCGAGGCCGTAATCGGACAGGCGGCAGCCGTTCTGCGCAAAGAAATCGTGGCGGTTCTGGAGCGCGCAGAGCAGATCGTCCCACGTCTTGACCGGGCAGCCGGCCGCGGCGGCCAGCCGGTCGAGCCAGGCATTCCAGAAGGCCGGCCGGTCGATGGCCAGCGCCTTGTCCGGGCGCCAGGTGGGCAGGACCTGCACGCCGAAGCCCGAGGCTTTCACGGCCGCGTGGTGTTCGAGCGTGTCGCAGGGATCGTCCGTGGTGCAGACCAGCCGCACGTTGCTGCGCGTCATGAGGCCGCGCGCGCTGAAGCCGGGCTCGGCCAGACGCTCGGCGGTCGCCGACCAGACCGTGTCCGCCGTGGCGGGCGTGAGCAGGTCGAAAAGATCGAAATAGCGCGCGAGCTCAAGCTGCGACCAGTCGAAAAGCGGATTGCGCAGCAGGTAGGGCATGGTCTCGGCGAACTTCTGGAACTTCTCGCGGTCGGGCGCGTCGCCGGTGATGAAGCGCTCGTCGATGCCGTTGGAGCGCATGGCGCGCCACTTGTAGTGGTCGCCGCCGAGCCACACCTGCGCCATGTTCTGCCAGCGCCGGTCCTGCGCGACCTCCGCGGGCGGCAGGTGGCAGTGGTAGTCGATGACGGGCATCTGCGCGGCGTAGCCGTGGTACAGCTCGCGCGCCGCCGGGGTCTGGAGCAGGTAATCGTCGTGGATAAAGGGTTTCATAAGGGAGATGATTGAAACAAAAGCGGTCGCGCGGGTCAAAGCGATTCACTGCGCACTTGCTCAACACACGCGAAAACGGGTATTCTTCAAGCTGTCCCGCTCATTTGAACGTACAGCGTGGCACAGTGAAGGGGTTGATATGTTAGACATCAAGCGGATCCGTGAGAATTTTGACGAGGTGGCCGAGGGCCTGCGCCGGCGCGGGGCATCGCTCGAAGGGGCCGAGCGCGCGCGCGATCTGGACGCGCGGCGGCGTGCCCTGGTGATGCAGTCCGATGAGCTGAAAACGTTGCGCAACAGCCGCTCTAAAGAGATCGGCGCCCTGAAGAAGGCCGGCCAGGACACCGCCGCCGTGCAAGCCGACGTGCGCGCGATCGGCGATCAGATCACGGCGCTCGACGCGCAGCTCCGCGAGATCGAGGCCGACCTCGAGGCGGCCATGCTGCTGATCCCCAACGTGCCGTGCGCGACCATTCCGACCGGGCCCGACGCCTCGGCCAACCGCGTCGCCCGGGTCGTGGGCGAGCCGCCGGCATTTACCTTCAAGCCGCTGGACCACATCGCGCTGGGCGAGCGGCTCGGGCTGTTCGACCTGCCGCGCGGCGCCAAGCTGACCGGCTCGGGCTTTCCGCTGCTGCAGGGCGCTGGCTCCAAGCTGCAGCGCGCGCTGATCCAGTATATGCTGGACATGCACACCGAACGCCACGGCTACACCGAAATGCTGCCGCCCTTCGTGGTCAACAGCGCCTCGATGCGCGGCACCGGCCAGCTCCCCAAGATGGCCGAGGACATGTACCACTGCGAGATCGACGACCTCTGGCTGATTCCGACCGCCGAGGTGCCGGTCACGAACGTCTACCGCGACGAGATTCTTGACCGTCCGTTGCCGATCTATCTCACCGCCTACACCCCCTGCTTCCGGCGCGAGGCGGGCTCGGCCGGCAAAGAGACGCGCGGCATCCTGCGCGTGCACCAGTTTGACAAGGTCGAGATGGTCAAGTTCGTGGAGCCCGAGACCTCGTACGCCGAACTGGAGACGCTGGTGGCGAATGCCGAGGAGGTGCTCACCAGCCTGGGCCTGCACTACCGCGTGCTGGAACTCTGTTCGGGCGACATCAGCTTTTCAGCCGCCAAGTGCTATGACATCGAGCTGTGGGCGCCCGGCCAGCAGGCCTGGCTGGAGGTCTCCTCCTGCTCCAACTTTGAAGATTTCCAAGCGCGCCGCCTCAACTGCCGCTACCGCGACGCCAACGGCAAGACGCGTCTGGTGCACACCCTCAACGGTTCGGGCGTGGCCCTGCCGCGGCTGATGATCGCGATCCTCGAGCAGTGCCAGCAGGCAGACGGGTCGGTGCTGCTGCCCGATGCCTTGCGTCCCTACCTGCGCGGCTTGGAGCGGCTGGCCTGATGGAAGGGCTCTGCTTTTTCAGAGAAAAGTCGGCGGAAGAGTCGGGAGCGCGGGCGTCCTCGCCCGCAACACCGTCTCGGCACATGGGTTTCGCGCGTGAGATGTCAATTCGCGCACCTGGCTTGCGTGTGGCCTTCCAACAAGCGGGCGGGGACGCCCGCGCTCCCGACAGCGCTTCTCACAAAGAGCCTCCGTTACTCGCGTTCCCCGATCTATGGTCTCCCGCACCGGCATGACAACCTTTTTCCAGGACCTGCTCGAATATCCCTTCCTCCGCAATGCCGTGGCCGCGGCTCTGCTGGCGGCGGTCGCGGCGGGCGTGACGGGGAGTCTGGTGGTCGTGCGGCGCTCGACCTATCTGGCCGGCGCGGTCTCGCACAGCGTGCTGGCCGGACTGGGCCTCGCGCGCCTGCTGGAGCGGCGGTTCGGGATCGGCTGGCTCCCCCCGATGGCCGGCGCGGTGCTGGCGGCCGTGGTGGTGGCCCTGCTGCTGGCCTGGCTGACGCTGCGCGGCCGGCACCGTTCCGACACCGTCTTGAGCGCCGTCTGGACCGGCGGCATGGCGCTGGGCGTCTCTTTCGTGGCGGCGACGCCGGGCTATCAGGACGATCTGATGAGCTACCTGTTCGGCTCGATCCTGTTGATATCGGGGGCGGATCTGCTCTGGATGCTGGCGGCCGACCTTGTGCTGCTCGGCGTCATGATTGTCTGCTATAACCGCTTTCTGGCGATCGCCTTCAACGTCGAGATGGCCCGCGTGCGCGGCGTGTCCACGGCCCGGTATGAGGTGATTTACTATGTGTTGACCGCGCTCACGGTGGTGCTGCTGGTGCGCGTGGCGGGGATCGTGCTGGCGGTCGCCCTGCTCACCCTGCCCGCGGCCGCCGCCGGCCTGCTCACGCGGCGCCTCGACCGGATGATGGCGGCCGCGGCCGCCATCGGCGCGGGCGTCAGCCTGCTGGGGCTTGCGCTCAGCTACGGGCCCGGCTGGCCGCCCGGCGCCACGATCGTGGAGCTCGCGATTCTGGTTTATTGGGCGGTCGCGCTGCGAAAAAAACTTTGTTCCCGCACTTGACCTTCTTGTGAACGGGTGGCACAATACTGTGTATCTAAATGAGTTAAGGCAGTCCGTGGACCGGCTGCGTGAAGGAGACGGAGATGACAATGCATAAAAACCAAGGTTTTACCCTCGTCGAGCTGCTGGTCGTGATCGGCATTCTCGGCATTCTTTCCGCAGCGCTTTTCCCTGCGATCGGCAACGCGGTGATGTCCGCCAACATGGCGGCCGTCGGTACTCGCGGTAAAGACATCTTTGTGGCGATCACCTCCGCCAACATGGAGCGCGAGCCGCTGGGTTTGGGCAGTGTCTGGCCGGATGAAATGTCGAACTCTTCGGGCGACCTGTCGGAAGACGACCAGAAGCGCAAGACCGCCTCGACCGACAGCACCAAGTATTTCGCTTACCTCTATGACGAGGAGAACGTGGGCACCTCCGAGTGGAGCCCGGTGGCGGAAGGCTTTGATTATTCCAAGCTGGCGGGCGCGGGCATCCCCTCCTGCGGCAAGCGGAACCTCTCGCAAGAGTACAACATGTGGACGATCATCTGCAACCTGCGCGACGAGTGGGAAGATGTCATCCCGATCCTGGTGACCCGCAACGTGGATGCCAGCACGCTGGTCAAAAAGTATGACGATTCCAAAGGGACCACCAAGATGACGTTCTCAACGTCAGACCCCAAGCCATTCTCTGACAAAGGTTTTGTGATGGTCCGCAAGGGCGGCGCGATCTTCAAGGGGCGTTCGCGCTACCGCGAGCTGCGCGTCATCTATAACAACCAGCAGTTCGATACCACGCTGCAGCAGAATACGCAGCAGATGAAGTATCTGACCCCGAACGGCTCCAAGTCTCCCGCAGGCTGATCGCCGCATTCGGACAGATTCCAACGGGGGGAGCGGTTCGCCGCTCCCTTCTTTTTTGGGAAGACCGCGTCATGATCGCGCGAGTGGCCACAGAAGTTTCCGTCGGTCGGCTCTTCGACTACCGGGTGCCGGACGCGCTGGCGCCGCGCCTGGCCGTGGGGCAGCGTGTGCGCGTGCCCTTCGGCGGCCGCACGCTCTCGGCCTATGTGGTGGCGCTCGAGGCGGAGGCCGCACCCGCTATCGGGCCGTCTGATCTCTTCGGGATGTCGGACCGGTCGGACGGGTCTGACAGGTCGGACGTTTCCCGTCCGGAGCGCCTGCGCGCCATCCTCGCGATCGAGGACGAGGCGCCCTTTCTCTCACCGGTTCTGCTTGAGCTGGCGCGCTGGATGGCCGATTACACCTGCGCGACCTTCGAGCTGGCGCTGCGCTGCATGCTGCCCGCCGCCGTGCGCAACCGCACGGTCAAAGCGAAAGAGCGCCTCTATGTCACGCCGTGCGAGGGGACTTTCGACCTCACGCCGCGACAGGCGGAACTGCTCGCCAACCTGCGCCGCGTGGGCGGCGGCTGGCTGAACAGTCTGACGCGCGAATTCGCCTGCACGCCGCAAACGCTCAAGACGCTGGCCGAGAAGGGGGCCGCCGTGATCGCGGTGCGCCAGATGCGGCGCGACCCGCTCGCTAACCGCACCGTGCTGCCCACGCGCCCCCTGCCGCTCATGCCCGAACAGGCCGCCGCGCTGGCGCAGGTCATCGCGGCGGTCGATGCGGGTGCAGCGGCGGCGACATGCGCGGCGCATGGGAGGGGCCTTGAGTCGGGAGCGCGGGCGTCCTCGCCCGCAAGTGCTGACACCTGGTCGGCCGCCGGAAGATCGCCGGGCGTTTCACCAGCGGGCGAGGACGCCCGCGCTCCCGACTT
>MWEJ01000243.1 GCA_002071025.1 Verrucomicrobia bacterium ADurb.Bin070
GCGCTGGTCAAAGAGCTGTTCGAGTCCGGCCGCATCTATCAGCCGATGGCCTGGACCTCCCGCGAGGCGTACCGGCTGCTGCGCGATGTGCCGGCCCTCGAGTCGTGCGGCGTCATCGTGCGCGTGCCGGACTGGTGGAACCCGCGCCGGCCGCCGCGGCCGACCATCAGCGTGGGGCTGGGCGATCGCGCGCCGTCGCGCATGGGCGCGGCGGCGCTGCTGGATTTCAGCCTGTCGGTCACGCTGGGCGACGAGCCGCTCTCCGACAGCGAGATTCAGTCGCTGCTGGCGTCCGAGGGCGGACTGGTGGCGCTGCGCGGCAAATGGGTGGAGATCGATCCTGAACAGCTCAAGGCAGTGCTGGGGCACTGGAAGAAGATCGAGCAGACCGCCCGGCGCGAGGGGCTTCCGTTCGCCGAGGCGATGCGTCTTTTCGCCGGGGTCTCGCTGGGAGGCGGCGAGGCGGCCCGCGCGGCTGAAGCGGTCGGCGCGTGGAGTCGCGTGCAGGCCGGCGAGTGGTTCGCCGCGACCCTGGCGCGCCTGCGCGAGCCCGGAGCGGCCGCAGGCGCGCTGCCGTGCGCCGACGCGCTGCACGCCGCGCTGCGCCCGTATCAGGAGACCGGCGTGCGCTGGCTGCATTTTGTGGCCTCGCTCGGACTGGGCGGCTGCCTGGCCGACGACATGGGGCTCGGCAAGACGATTCAGACGCTGGCGCTGCTGCTCTGGCTCAAGCAGGAGCAGGCCGACGGCCCCTCGCTGCTGGTGGCGCCGGCCTCGCTGCTGGCGAACTGGCGTGAAGAGGCGCGCCGTTTCGCGCCGTCACTGCGCCTGTTGATCGTGCATCCCTCCGGCAACGCCGATCCGCTGCGCCTCAAACGGTGCGAGGCCGATCCCGCCGCCGGGCTCAAGGGCGTCGACCTGGTGATCACCACGTACGGCATGGCCGCGCGCACCGCGTGGCTGGAGCGCATGGCGTGGCGGCTGGCGATCCTGGACGAGGCGCAGGCGATCAAGAACGCCGAGACGCGCCAGGCGCGCGCGGTCAAGCGCCTGCAAGCGACGGCGCGTCTGGCGTTGACCGGCACGCCGGTCGAGAACCGCGCGGGCGACCTCTGGTCGCTGTTTGATTTCATCAATCCCGGCCTGCTCGGCGGCGCCAAGAGCTTTGCCGCCTTCCTGCGCGCCCGCGAAGAGGTGCCCGACGCCTATGCGCCGGTGCGCCGTCTGACGCGCCCCTACATCCTGCGGCGTCTCAAGACCGACCGCCGCGTGATCGCCGACCTGCCGGAGAAGACCGTGATGCCGGCCTACTGCGGGCTCGCCGCGCCGCAGGCCGCGCTCTACGCCCGTCAGGTCGAGCAGCTCAAGAAAGAACTGGAGGAGGAGCCCGGCGCGGAGCCGATGAAGCGTCGCGCCGTGATCCTGACCGCGCTGACGCGCTTCAAGCAGATCTGCAACCATCCGGCGCAGGCTCTCGGCGACGGCGATTTCGCCGAGGCGCGCAGCGGCAAGTTCGCGCGGCTGCGCGCGCTGTGCGAAACGCTCGCCGAGCGGCAGGACAAGGCGCTGGTCTTCACGCAGTACCGCGAGATGACCGAACCGCTCGCCGCGTTTCTGGCGGGCGTCTTCCGTCGGCCCGGCCTGATTCTGCACGGCGGCACGCCGGTGGCGCGGCGGCGCGGGCTGGTCGAGGCGTTCCAGCGCGACGACGGTCCGCCGTTCTTCGTGCTCTCGCTCAAGGCCGGCGGCACCGGACTGAATCTGACGCAGGCCTCGCACGTGATCCATTTCGACCGCTGGTGGAATCCGGCGGTCGAGAACCAGGCCACCGACCGCGCGTTCCGCATCGGCCAGAAGAAGAACGTGCTGGTCCACACCTTCATCTGCCGCGGCACGGTGGAGGACAAGATCGACGCGCTGCTGCAGGAGAAGCGCGCGCTGGCCGACGACCTGCTGGAAGGGGGCGGCGAGACGCTGCTCACCGAGATGAACAATGATGACCTGATGCGCTTCGTGGCGCTGGACCTGCATGCCGCCAGCGAGTGACCGACCGCGCCAGACGGGTGTCCGCCTCACCCTTTCTTGGGGCGGCCGCGCGGGCGTTTGGCAGGCGGTGCGGCTTGCGCCGGTGCCTGTGCTTTCCTGGGGCGACCGCGCGGGCGTTTGGCAGGCGGTGCGGCTTGCGCCGGCGCCTGTGCTTTCCTGGGGCGGCCGCGCGGGCGTTTCACCGCTGGCGCCGCCGCCGCTGGCGTATCGTCCAGCTCCACCCCGAAGACGTCGGCCAGCTCCTCGGCCGCCAAAGTCTCTCCCCCGGCCGGCTGGCCGTCCGTGAACGGTGCGGTGGTCGCCGAGGCGATCAGGTCTGCGGTATCCACGCCGCGCAGCAGAAAGAGCAGCTCGGGATGCGTGTCGAGCCGGTGGCCGATGCCGTACATCGCCGCCGCCACGTGCTTGCACATCGTAGCAGAGTCTGGGCAGGAACAGGTGAAGGCGATTTCTGAGGGCGACGGGAAGAGCCCGGTCTTGTGAGCGGTCATGACCGCCATCACCTCTTCGGAGATGTGCCCGCGCAGCAGCTCGATCAGCGAACCGATCTTGCCTGCGCAGACTTTCCGGATCGTCTTCCAGTGTGCGGCGGGCACCGGCTTGACCGTGACCGCGACCTTATAGAGAGCGCTGCCCATCACTTGGGCATTGATCGTGCCAGCCCCGATCACGAGATCGATGATGCTGTTGCTGCGCACGTAGGAACGGCCACGCTCCAGCCGGTACGCATAGTCGCGGTAGGACTCGATGTTGTCGCACCACGCTTTGCCCCAGAAAGTTTTGGCGATCTTGGAACCCTCCAGCGTCACCGGCGAGAGTTTCACGCCCTTCTTGGCCAGCGCCTTGATCTTCTTGTCCGCATCGGCAATCCGTTCGCCCTTGCTTTTGCGCGGCGGAAAGAAGCTGTAACGGTCATAACGGCTGTAGCGCGAGCTGCGGTATCGGCTCATGTCGGAATGCTTTCGTTGACGTGCTCAGTTGTCGGCCTGTTCGGGCGTCTCGCGCGCATCATCGTCGTCCGCGCTTGCGGAGAGCCGTTGGGTCAGCGGCACGCGGGCCGGCGCAGGCGGCGCGGTCCCGATCTTTACCACGCTGACGGTCGTTTCCTTGTGTTTCGGATAGCGGAGAAGCAGAAGGTGCGGGTTCTGTTCGTCTTTCAACAACGCGGCTGCGGCTTGCGGTGTGACCGTGACAGAAACGGCGATACTGAGTTTGCGGCGCCCGACCTTTGAGCAGGCAAACGTCACGCCTTCGGGCAGGGGATCCCACGTCAGGTGCTCGGCTTCGAGGGACTCCGTTCGGCTGCGCAGCAGCAGGCGGACCGTCTGGTTTTGCTTGGCGTTCGGGTCCAACGTGATCTGATTCGGGATCGTCAGCAAGGCGTCAGCGGTCAGCAACCGGAAGCGGATGACCATCGGGTTGGCGGCGCTGGCTGTCCCTGCGACCGGGAACGTCAGCGAAGCCGATTGGCGCGGAAGGGGGCCCTTGGCGGACAAAACGGTCGTCAGCGAATAGGCCGTCTTGTCGCTCCGGTTGGTGGTCAGGGAATAGGTCAAGGTGACCCCGTCGGCGCACTCCACGACGGGGACGCCTAGCGTGGCGTTGGTAGTGAGCGCGGTCAGCGTGAACTGGTTGGTGACGGCCAGGCCCGGCTCGACGCCGGTGATCACCAAGGTGTCGTCAGGGAATCCGCTGAAGAGCGTACTCGTGATCCCGGTCAGCGACAGACCAACGGCGCGGACCTGCGGATCGGTGAAGCGCACCCAGAGGCCGCGCCGGAAGGCGCCGTGCACAAGGGCGGCATTCAGGCTCGCGGTGATGGACAGTTCCCCCTGCGGCGGGATCTCGTTCGTGCTGAACGTGCCTTTGATGCAGGAACAGGTCGAGACCAAGCGCTCGATTTTAACCGCTTGGTCGCTGGTGTTGCGCAAGCGGAAAGTCCGGTTCGTGATGCCGTAGGGCGGAATTTCGCCGAGACTGATGGTGCTGTGTCCCACCACGACGACCGTCCCGCCCGCTGCGTTGCCGGTGTCAGCATCGGCGGGCGGCGGCAGGTCGCCCAAGACGGAAAAACCAGCCAAGAAACCAATTGTCAACGCGCACGTGCGCCAAGTGTCTGTCATAATCGCCTCGCCTTGTCCGTAACAAAACCGGAATTGTGCCAGACAGCGGCGAGGCAGACAAGCGGTAAGTTTGGTTAGAAGAGTTCCTCAAACTGGGGCTCGTAACCTTTCTTCTCCAGCTCGATGATCACCTGTTCAAGGCCGGAACGCTCGTTCTCGGCGGCCTTGCGCGTGACCGACTTGTTAAACTTGAGACGGAAGGTGCCGTTGAACTCAAACGGCTCGCACGTCGCCCCCGCGACATTCAACGCCGCAAGCTGATCGCCCGACCAGCGCGCGGTGCCGAACCCATTCAGGCCCCACCAAAGGGAGCCGGAGAACATGACCTGTTTGCCAGCCTCGTCCAGCACGTTGATCGCGTACGGAGCATCGGGTTCGTCGAGCAAGAGCTGTGATTCGATGCCGACCGGGCCGAACCCGAACTCGGGCCTGTAATATTTTTTCGATCCCTCGACCCAAAAAATAACCGACCCCACGTAATCAAGGTCTTCGTCGAAAATGAAGTAGGCTTTGTATGAGTCGTTCACGACTTTCTGAGCCATTTCATCGAAATACTTGTAATTTTCGGCGTAGTCGAACACGTGGTCGGCAATGCCTCCCGCGAGGGACGACGTGACGGTGACGCAAGCGAGAAGACCTGCGGTCAGTACGCTGCGCATGGACGTGAGTTTCATAATGACTCCTGGGTTGACAGTTCGGATGCAGGCGGCAACAGAACACTCCGCTTGACCCCAGCATCCGTCATTAGCATATCGCAAAGCGGCCCGCAGTCAAGAGGCCATCAACATTTTTTTGAGTCAAGCAGGGATACAGAGATGGAGCAATCGGCACGCAATGTGCTATGATAAAAGGGCTTTGCAAGGGAAAGGGCTGGCTCCATATCGAGGAGGGTGAAAGATGAAGAGAAATGATTTCAGGTTGGTTCTGGCGTCCGTCGGGTTGGCAGTGGCGGCCGCAGGCGCTTCGGCGGTGTCGGCACCGTCGGCGGTGCGTCCGGCGGGCGTGACGCCCAAGGCGCTTCAGCGGGCCGCGCTGCCGCCCTCGTTTGCGGCGGGGGTGTGGGACATGGCGGCGCAGGTCGTGCTGCCGCCGCTGGACGCGGCGGCGGTCGAGGCCGAGGATGCGGCGCGCGCCGTTTCGGGCGAGAAGGCGTTGCGGATCGGGGTGGTGCGGCGGTTGGCGCGGCAGGCCGTTCTCGGCGAGGAGCCGGGGCGGTGGACCGTGCTGCAGGACGGCACGCAGCTCTGGCGCCTGACGCTGCGCGTGGAGCAGGCCCGCGGGGTGCGCGTGCATCTCTCCGGCGTGGCGTTGCCGGAGGG
>MWEJ01000244.1 GCA_002071025.1 Verrucomicrobia bacterium ADurb.Bin070
GACGCCGATGGCGGCGAGCAGCCCGATGACCACGGCGGCGACCTCCTCTGCCTCCTTGGTGGCCGACCAGCCCACGAGCGTGTAGCGCGTCACCCGCTCCACCAGCGTCACCAGGTAGCCCGTCGCGTTCGCCCCGACCACCAGGTCGCCCTCCCAGTGCCCGACCGTGATCCGCAGCTCGACTTCAGGCGGGCGCGTCTCGATCCCCCGCCTCCCCGGGATCACGCCGCGCCCGCGACCCTCCTGCCGCGGGCAGCGGCGTTTGCGCTTGCGCTTCGCGCGCGGGAGCCTCTCCCACAGGTCGCCGCCGGCCTTCGCGTCCTCGTACACGTGCTTGTAGACCGTCTCCTTGCACACGTGCGCCCGCCCTTCAAGCTTCGCCCGTCCGCAGATGATTTCCGGCGTCCAGCCCTTCCTGAGCTTCTCTTCAACGTCCCGCCTCACCTCTTCGGTGAAACGCCTCGGCCCCGGCCGCTTTGCGCGTTCCCCCGCCTTCCGGTGCGCCTGCTGGTGCCGGTAACCTTTCTGGCCCATGTTCCGCCTCACCTCACGGCTCACGGTGCCCTTGTCCCGGCCGATGATCCGGGCGATCTCGTTGTTGCCCTTTCCGGCTTGCCGCAAAGCGTAAATCTGGCTACGCTCTATCTCGGTCACGCGCGTGTAAGTCACTTTGTCTCCTTCCTTTTTGTCACATGAAGGAAGTGTACTTCACCGCGTGGCCGTTTTCAAAACTTCAGGTGTTGCACTGGCCGGTCGCGCGCGCGTTATTAAATCCGTGATATTGTATGGTTGACACTTGAGCGGTGGTTATTGCGATCGACTCGATAAAAGGATAATAATAATGGACAGGATCTATGCGCACGGCCTCTTTCTTCTTAAACTGATCAGCACCCATGCAGCCATGGTTGCTGCCGGCTCGGTCCTGATCGGGGCCCAACCGGCTTGGGCTGCGAACGGCACATGGAGCGGGACACAAGATTCAACGTGGGTCAACAGCGCCAACTGGAGCGCGTCGCCCTATCCGGGGCAGGGCGAAACCGCCACCTTCGATTCGGCCGGCAACAGTCACACGAATCTCACGATCAGCGGGCTCTTCAGTGTTGCAAACATCCTCTTTACCGGACCCTCGGTCGCCGCCTACACGATCGGCACCGGCCCGCGCGACAGCCAGCTTCTGGTCATGGGCACGGAAGGCGAATACCGCATCGACGCCTCAGCCGCCAACGGCCAGACCTTCAACTGCAGCCTGCAACTGGGCGGCGGATCGGTGAACGGCAACTACACCTTCCACAACGACGCCCCTGAGCAACTCCTGACGCTCGGATCGGTCTTCGTGCCGGCTGCGAGCAGCAACGGCACCAAGACCGTGCGCCTGCGCGGAGCGGGCGCGATCACCGTCCTGGGCGACATGCTCAGGGGGCCCAGCGGGCTTAACCTTAATATGGCGACGACCAACGTGCTGACCCTTTCGGGCAGCAACGCGCTCACCGCCGTGTACCTGGACGGCACCAACGGGATTGTGCAGCTCAAGGCCGCCTCGGCGGTCGTTTTCGCCAACGCCGGCGGCGATAACATCATCGCCAGCCAAAACGCGACGATCAACGGCCCCGGCTCCATCACCCTCAGCACCAACACCGGCTACGACCACGGCAACAACGCCGCCGCTTCGGGAAAGACGCTCACGATCAACGCCCGGCTGACCGGTTCGGCGGGATTCGAATATTCGCACAGCTCTTATGACGGGACCATCGCGCTGAACGGCGCCAACGACTTCGCCGGCAGCATGGTTTTTAACGCGCCCGGGACAATCCAATGCGCCGGCATCGGCAACACCGGCGCGGCGGGCAACCTCGGCGCGGGCACAAATATCCTTTTCAACGCCGTCGGCAGCCGCCTGCTTTACACCGGCGCGGGCGAGACCACCGACCGCATCCTCAACGTCCAGAGCGGAGGAATCCTCGAGCACGCCGGTTCCGGACCGCTCATTTTCAGCGCGTCCACCGCCTCGACCACCTCCGGCAGCAAGACCCTCGTGGTCAGAAATTACGCCGCCGCCACGGGCGGGTTCAGCGGTTCCGTCCAGAACGGCTCGGGCACCGTTTCGCTCACCAAAGAAGGCGACGGCACGTGGTCGCTCACCGCGGCCAACACGTTCAGCGGATCTCTGGATGTGGAGGCAGGCACGCTTAAGCTTTCCGGATCCGACGGCGCCGCCGCCTCAGCCACCTCCTGCACCGTCTCCAACGGCGCGACGCTGCGACTCTCTAACATCGCCGCCGCCAACAACACCGACCGCCTGGCCGACGCCGGCCCCGTCACGCTTCTCGGCGGTACGCTCGATTTCTCCCACGACGCCGGCGCGGCTGACTTCAGCGAGAGCGCAGGGGCGCTTATCGCCGCAGACGGCGCCTGCACGGTCCAGACCGACCAAGCGGCCGAAGACCAAACCTCGATGTTGACCTTCGCCTCGCTTGCCCGTCTTAACGGCGCGACACTCTCCTTCACCGGCACCGGTCTGGGCGCGAGCGCCCGCAACCGCGTCTTCATCACCGGCCAGCCGGAAGGTCCGCTCGGCGACTGGGTCACGCTCAACGGCCAGCCCGCCTACTACAGCGTCACCGACGGCGTGACCGCCCCGCCCACGTTGGCGGTTACCGAGATCGCCGCGCGCGGCCCCGACTCTGTCATCCCCGACGACGCCACCGCCGACGTGCGCATCACGCAGCCGGGTACGGACGGCCCCATCACCCTAGCCGGCGACCCCGTGAACAGCGTCGCCTACCTGCGCCAGTGCACCGACACCGCAGCCGAGGTCGACACCGCGAACAAGACGCTATTCGCCTACAGCGTCGGCATCACCAACGGCCAGGCCGCGCTGAAGCTCGGATTGAGCGTCGGCGACGGCGCACTCGCGCCGCTCACGCCCGGCGGCACCCTTGCGCTGAACAACGCCTCAGGCAGCGCCCTGACCGTCAACGCCGCGCTGGCAGACAACACGGCCGCTTCGTCTGTCGCGAAATACGGCGCCGGCAACGCGACCATCGCGGGACCGACGCTGCACACCGGCGCGACCGAAATCCATGAAGGCACATTGACCTTCGCGGGCCACGACGTGACCCAGCGGCTCGCGGGCGCGGTCAGCGGTATCGGTACGCTCGTCAAGACCGGCACCAACCTGCTCGACCTGGCCGCCGCCAACAGCGGCTTCGCCGGCCCCATCCAAGTCCAACAGGGCGTGTTGCTGATCCGCCGAACCGGCGCACTCGGCACCGCCGACGGCGGTACTGTTATTTCGGACGGCGCGACACTGGATGTGGGCGGGTCCGACACCATGGATTCTATCGTGACTGGTCCCGAGCCAGTCACCGCACAGGGCGCGGGCGCGGACGGCCAGGGCGTCATCGTCAACCGCTCCGGCGTCCAGCAGATCTACGCGCTCGGCAATCTCGAACTCGCCGGCGACGCCACCTTCGGCGGCCTGTCGCGCTGGGACATCCGCAACGGCACGTTCAACATGAACAACCACAGCGTGACCAAGAAGGGCGGCGCGGCGCTCGGTCTGAGCGGCACGGAGACGGTCACGCCCGGCGGCGACGATGCGTCCATTGATGTCCAGGAGGGCGGTCTGAGGCTGCAGCAGTCCCTCCAGATGGGCGGCAGCGCGGCCAACACGGTACACTTGCGCAGCGGCACGATGCTCGACTTTTACGACCTGACCGACGCGCCGGCGTGGAGCCTGATCTGCGAGGACAACACCACCCTCAGGGCCACCCTCGGCGACAACACTTCGCACAACCGCTGGGCGGGCCCGGTCACCCTGAACGGCGCCTTCCGGGCGGTCTTCGAAGCGGAGAGCGATTACCGCAGCGGATTCGCCGGGGACGTCTCGGGGCCGGGCTCACTGCTGGTCACCAACACCACAAGTAAGCAGCCCCGGTTCTCCCTCACCGGCACCAACAACACCTACAGGGGAGCCACGCGGATTGTCAACAGTTGGATTTTCGCAAACAGCCTCAAGAATGTCGGAGAGCCCTCCTCGCTGGGACAGCCGATGAACGCGGCCGACGGCACGATCCGGTTGGGCAGCGGCAATTTTCCGGGGCGGCTGGCCTACACGGGCAGCGGCGACACCACCGACCGCATGATCGAACTCGCCGGCAGCTCGACCGCCGGCTGGGGCACGCTCAATCACGAGGGCACCGGCCCGCTGGTCATCAGCAACGTGACCTTCGCGGCCGGCGCGAAGCGCCTGTATCTCATCGGCAATTCAACCTACCCGGCGACGATCGTCAGCGACCTCGTCGACAGCGGCTCCGGCAACACCGAACTCGTGAAACAAAACAACGGCACCTGGATCCTTTCTGGCGACAACACATACAGCGGACAGACAACCCTTTCTGAAGGCGGGTACGGCACGCTCACCTACACCGGCAGCAACACGCTGGCCGGTGCGTTTGCCATCGAAAACGGCATCCTGCGGCTGCCGGCCGGCGCGACCATGAAGAGCGCGGCCAACTTCGGCATCCGCAGGGGCGGCGCGTTCCATCTCGACGGCGGCACCTTCATCCGCAACACGCCCACTCCAGACGGCGAGACCTTCAGCATCGGCCACAGCGCGGGCGGCTACGGCCACCTTGCCGTCAACAGCGGCTCGCTGACCTGCACGCGCCTGTACGCGGGCTGGAGCGGCATCGGAACCACACGTTTCACCGGCGGCGCGGCGGCCTTCACGCACTTTGTCCATGTCGGCCGCTTCAGCTACGGGACCGTCACCATCATGCCCGGCGGCAGCGTCAGCCAGCCGGAGATCACGGACGACAATGATTGCTACCTCGGCTTCGACGGCGGTCGCGGCGAGCTGAACCTGCTGGGCGGCGCTTACCTTCAAGCGCGAGGCAAATTCCAGATCGGTCAAAACAGCAACGCCGCAACCAGTATCGTCAACCTCTGCGAAGGGACGCTGACTATGCGGTATTTCCTCTACAGCAAGGGCGTCTTGCTGATGAACTTCGAGGGCGGCACGCTGAAGTATCCTGACATCGCGGCCGTAGCCCCGGCCCTGATCCCGAATCATGCTTCTGTGAAGGCCTACTCCTTTGGCCCGCGCGACGGGTTCGCGGGCGGCGCGGTGATCGACACCAACGGGCGGGACGTGAACCTCCAAGCCGCCGTCCTCGCGCCCGCCGGCCAGGGCGTGTCCGCCATCGCGGTCGAGCAGAAAGGCAGCCGCTACCTCGGCGAGCCGTATGTGCGGATCGAAGGCGACGGTTTCGGCGCGTGCGCGGTGGCGAACATGGAGGATGACGGACAAGGGCGCGGCACCTACCGCGTGGCCAGCGTCACCGTCACCTGCCCCGGCGTCAACTACACGACGCCGCCGACCGTCACCTTCCTGGGCGGCGCGTGCATCAACACCGCACAGGTCAGTACCGTCACGCTCGCGCCCAACACCAGCGGCGGTTTCACGAAGAGCGGCGCGGGCACGCT
>MWEJ01000245.1 GCA_002071025.1 Verrucomicrobia bacterium ADurb.Bin070
CGTCCGCCCCCCGCTTTCACCACCGAGACCGCGCCCCCGATCGTCCCCGCATAAACGGTATCAACCGTCTGATTGAGGGTCAGGGTCGAGAGGGTCAATCCGCTGTTGGTGATAGCGGCCGCGTTCCCGCTGATGCCGCTGTTGCGCAACGCGGACACGGTTTGATCAAAACCGGCCATGTCGAGGCCTGCGTACTCGCCGTTGTTCGAGCCGGCCCAATGCACGTCCAGCACGCTGCCAGTCGGCAATGCGTCATCCACGCCGAGGAACAGCGTGCCGCGCGTGAGGTCCGTGCTGCCGCCATAGGTGTTCTGCTCGCGTAATTCAACGCCGCGTGTACGCGAATTCGGGTCCGAACTCGTCCGCAGCGCATAGGTGGCGGCGCCGTCGTCGATCACGCCGCTGATGATCAGGTGCCCTTGCGACTGTGCGCCGACACGCGCCTGATTGGCACCGAGCAACACTGGCCCCGCCCATTCCGCCGTGGCATTCGCGGCCGATTGCAGCGCCCCGCGGTTGGTGTTAGGGGCAGAAGGCGGCGGCGGCTCGGCCACAATCCCGTTGCCAGAAATCGTGACCGACTCTCCGGAGACGGTCAGGCCGTGGGTCAGCGAAAGCTCCGCGCCCGACTCCACCACCGTCCCGCCTGCGACGGTGCCGAGCGCCTGCGCATCGCTGACCCGCAGCGAACCCTCCTTCACCGTTGTCACGCCGGCATAGGTGTTCGGCTGTGTCAACAGAACCACGCCCGTTCCGCGCGTGGTCAACCCGCCGGCACCGGCCAGCGGCTTGCCGCATGTGAAGACCGTGGTCCGGTCTCCGCACGACAGCGTGCCGCCGCCCGCTGCCAGCGTGATGCCGCGATTGCTGGCCGCAAGCACGAAGTTGGTGTCCGCTTTCCACATGCCGCCGTCGAATATGATCCGGTCAGTCACTGCGGTTGCAGGTTCAACACCGAAGCAGGCCTCAGACGCCACTTTCACGGTGCCGCCGAGCAGATGCGTACGGCCGGTGTAGCTGTTGGCGTGGTGCATGATGAACGTGCCGGTCCCGGTTTTTTCAAAATCGCACCCGTTCAGGATCTGCCCGTTGAATTCGGTGTGTTGCGCGCCGCGCACGCGCAACGTGACGGCCTTGCCTGCGGCGTTGGTCAAGACCAGATTGTTGAGGCCGGTGAGGCCGCCGACATTGATGACCGTGTTGGTGCCGAACGCGAGCGTGCCCATCGGACCCTCGCCGGTGTCCACCGTCGAATTCAGCAGACACCACGGTTTGTCGATATATAATTCGCCTTCGCACACAGCGGTGACGCCCGTATAGGTGTTCGACGCCGCCGTCAGGGTGAGGCGCGCCGCCCCGGCTTTCGTCAGGCTCAGACTGCCTTCAAGCGTGCCGGCAAAGGTGTAGGGCGTGGCATTGTTGACGGTCAGGACCGCCTGGTTGGTCCGCGTGTTCGTGATCCGGCACGCCATGATGGTGCCTTCGGCCGCAATCCCTTTCACGGTTTGATTGAACCCGTTCACGTCGAACGTCGCGTAGGCCACGTTGGAACTGTTGCCCACGCGGATGACCGTGCCGGTCGGGAAGCGGTTGTCCCCGCCCGCCTTGACTGTGCCGACCACCACTTGGGTTTCACCGCCGTAAGTGTTGTTGGTGCCTGTCACGACCACCGGCCCGCCCGCATCCGCGCAGCGCACGATCAGCGGCCATCCATTGCCGCCGTCGCTGATGGGCCCGTCAAGCACCAGCGTCCCGTTAGAGGGGAGGACGCCGAACCGCGCGTCAGACGAACCGATAATGATCGATCCGGCCCACGTGTTGCTGCCGGCCTGCACCTGAAGCGCACCGTTGTTATTACCGCCCTTGCCCACGACCGTCACCGTCTCGCCCGTCACGGTGATGTTGCCGGCCAGTTCCAGACGGTTCGGGCTCACCATGGTCGTGCCGGCGAGCGGCGACCCCAGGGCGCGGGCATGTGTGATCCGCACGATCCCGTTGTTGATCGCCGTCACGCCTTCATAGGTGTTGTCGCCGGTGAGCACGGCAATGTTCGCACCGGTCTTCGACAGGCCGCCCGGTCCGCTCAGCGCGCCCTGCAGGATGAAACTGCCCGCCGCCGCGTTCAGCGTGCGCGTCTCGTTCAGCACCATCGGCATCGCCGCATACTGCGTCAGCGTGCCGTTGTTCACGATCGACCCGCCCAACGTGATGCCGTTCCCCGACAGCAGGAACGGTCCCGCCGAGGCGTCGAACGTGAGGCCGGAAAAGAGCGTCCCCGCAGCCAGATCGTTCGCATTGGTCGTTCGCTGCGTCCCGGCAAAGAGCAGCGCGTCGCCGGACACGGGTGCGCTGCCGCCCCAGTTGTCCGGCGTGCTCCACGCACCATCCGCGCCGCCGCCTGTCCAGGTGGCGCTGTACGCGCCGCCAGTCCACAACACGCCGCACACCGCTATCCACACCCATAGCCTCATCCGGGCAAGGTCCATATTCATGATTTACTCCTTGTCAGCATCCTGCAATTTCTGTCATGTCTTCTATCGCGCGATTTTACATCAATCGCCTGCAGGATTCCACACGGACTTTTCTCATGAACACGCTCATGAACACGCTTCGCTGTGAACGTGTGCGTCGTCCGATCAAGCTTATCGCGCCTGACCGGCCGCGCGCGGATTGGGCAAATAGTAGAGGAACCCGTCTTCCGCGCCGCCGATGAAATCCGGCATGCCGTTATCATCAAAGTCCACGACTGTCGGGCTCACATCGTGGCCTTCGATGTTCTTGATGTGAAGGTTCCCCATGTTCTCAAAGAAGAAGCGTCCATCCTTGGCTGCAGTCTGCCGCCACCACTCAGCGTTTTTGGAGTTGATCAGAATGTCCAACCGCCCGTCACCGTCCCAATCCGTGACACACAGCTTGCGGCGACCGCTACGTCCCGCGCGCCCGCTGTTAAACTGAAGCGGCTCGCCTTTTTCATTGCAGAAAACACGCTGCGGATGCAGCAGGACTCGCCTGCCGTCGCGCAGCGCCCGCTCAAAAAAGGCGAGAAAGCCTTCTTGGTCCAACATTACGAGATCCACCAGCCCGTCACGGTTCCAATCCACCGTGACCGGCGTCGTACGCCACTGCGTGAGCAGGGCCTTGCCTTCGGGCCGCATCCACCCCCAAGCCAAGGCCGGCTGGTCACCTACCCACTCGACCTCAACCGGTTGCGCGGCCGCCAGAACCGGTGCTCGGCGCGTGCCGATATTGCGATACCAGTGCACCTTGCCCAAGATCGAATTCGCCACGATATCCAGCCGTCCGTCGCCGTCCCAATCGCAAACGGTCTGTGTGGTGTAACCCCATTTCGCCTCACACGGCCCCTGGATGCTGCCGTTCGGGCCGGCCATGACCCGTAGCACCTTTCCGCCGGCCTTAAGCCGTTTGGGCTCAGCCCAGACCGGCTGTTCCACGCCTTTTCCGCTCAGGTTCTCGACAAACGCGATATACCCGGCCGTATTGCCGCAGATGAGGTCCCAATCGCCGTCACCGTCCCAATCGCACCCGAACGGCGTCACCAGCGCGCCGAACTTCACATCCTGCGCCTCCTGGCGGAAATAGCGCGGCTGAAGGAAGCGGGGCATACGGGCCTTGCACAGCGCGCCGGTGTTTTCAATGAATGCCACGCGCCCGTCTTCATCGCCGCAGATCAGATCCAAATCGCCGTCGCCATCCCAGTCGATGGCTGTGGGCGTGATCATCTGCAAATCCATCACCAGCGGACGGCCGTCGCTGCCCGTCAGACGGCATCCCGCCGCATACTCTGGATGCGTACGCGACCCGGTGTTCTCAAAATAGGTGAACCCGTCCAGAAATTCGCCGCACAGCAGATCAAGGTCTCCATCCCCGTCCCAGTCCGCGAAATTCGGCGACGGCCAGCCAAACACCTCAAGCGGCCGCCCCGCCGCCAAAACCGGCGCGTGCGGGGCGTAATCGGGCTGTTGCGTGGTGCCGCGGTTGCGCAGCCAATAGACCAGTCCGCGCAGCGGCCCGTTCGTCCAGATACCTTCGGCGTTGTAGGCATTATCCCAGCCATACGCTTTCCAGTCGCCGACGCCGACGATCAGATCCTGCGAGCCGTCGCCGTCGTAATCAACAAAGCGCCACATGTTCGCGCGAACGCCGTTCGTGTGGATATTCGCCTTGATGTTTTCACCCTCGATCTTGACGCCCTGCGCGGTCCCGGCCTGCTTGAACGCCGGATGAATCGTAGCCGGCGTCAGGACACGCGGCTCGCCATCGACATAACTCACCTGCACATTTGAAGGCGAACGGCTGAGACGGCGCGCGGCCTTGAACACCGGCATGCGGGCCGCGCCGTCCAGCCCGAGCATCCATGCGCGCGGCGCGGTGCGGCCGGTCGGATTCTCAAACGCATAGATCCCGTTGTACGGCTGATCCGGGCAGGACACCACCAGATCGAGATCGCCGTCGTCATCCGCATCCATCGGCAGCGGCCACGCCCAGAGGCCGACGCCCAGATCGACCTCGAGCCCCGGGTTGTTGTAGGGCAGTCGTTCGAGCGTACCCTCGATCTCAAGCCCCAGCAGCAGCAGGCTGCCGGCCCAGGTGCCCTGCGGCAACGACGCGCACTCACCGGTTTTGAGTTTGCGCGCATACACATGCAGTCGTGTGCGGCCTCCGTCGGTGTAACGGAAACTCACGCCAGCGACAGACGTCCAGCCTGCAAAACGCGCATCCGGATTCGCAACCGTGGACGCCATATAGACCGTCGTGTCCTTGCGCGCCTCCACCGCCACGACCGCCGGCTCGCCGCCCGCGATTTGTGTATAGCGCCACGCTGACGTGTCGCGCGGCAGCTCGTTCCACACATACGGACGATTGGCAAAAGCCTTCTTTCCGTTCGCCAGCGGCTGAAGCGTCCACCCCGTCCCGCTGACGACCAGCGTTTCCGTTTCCACCCGCACCTCCTGTGCCGCGACCTCAGCAAAAGCCGCTGCCGCGCAGATCGCGACACTCAACGCCACTTGAATCACCCGGTGCATGTCATCCCCTTTGTTTTTCGTTTTGTTTTTCAGTGCGGAAAAAGACAGCCAGCAGAAAGCCGGTCAAAAAGATGACCGTCGTGCCCAGCACGATCGACAGGTTTTGATGGATCGTCACCGGCAGCGGCCACGTCTTCTGCCACACGCACACCCACGCGATCACCAGCACACCCAGCACCACGCCGACCGCCGCCTCGGCGTTCCGCGCCCTCCGGCAAAAATACCCCAGCAGAAACAGGCCGAGCATGCCGCCGCTAAAAATGGATTGCATCGCCCACCACGCATCGAGCGCGCTCTTGACGCGCATCATCGCCAGCGCGCAGCCCACGCCCAGCACCGCCAATCCCACGGTCGCCGCCTGCAAAACGCGCAACGCGCGCAGGCCGCGCACACCGGGGTCCACAAACCGTTTGAAATAATCCTCGAGCACAATCGT
>MWEJ01000246.1 GCA_002071025.1 Verrucomicrobia bacterium ADurb.Bin070
GATCGTCTCACGTTACATGGAGGACGCCGAGTTCCAGAACACGGCCTTCCCGCTGCTCGCCCAAGCCATCTTTGAGTCGATCCGTGAGCGAACTTGAAACATCGTCCCGATGATGAGGCGCCCCTACAATCGGCCTCGCTATCGGTATCGGTATCGCCAATTCCGCTTTTCTTCCGATTCCGATACCGATAGCGATTTGGATTGAGTTTGCGATAGCGGCTATCAGGGTTGGGAGGCTGAAGTTTGACGAAACCCGCGTGAAACGTGTATGGTATCCCCGTCAGTATGATGAAGTGGGGGATCTATGCGTTTGAACGGGAGGATGGCGCGGAGGGTGTTCGCCGGGTTGATGGCCACGGCGGTGTGCGGCCAGGCCGCCGATGAGCCGGACACGCTGGACCGGATCTATCTGGGCTCGCGCCCGTCTGTGTCGGCCGACGGCAGCCAGTTTGTCTTTGAGTGGTGTGACAGCATCTGGCTCGCGCCGACGGCGGGCGGCACGACCACCCCCTTGCAGAACGGCAACGCGAAAGACGTCTGGCCGGTGCTCGCGCCGGACGGCCGACGCGTGGCGTTTCAGAGCGACCGCGACGGCGGCTGGAAAATCTTCGAGGTGAATCTGGATGACGGCCGGACGCGCCAGCTCTCGTTTCATTCGGAGGGCGCGCGCCCCTATGGCTGGACGGCGGACGGACAGGCGCTGCTGGCCGTCGTCGTGCGCGATCATGACGGCGGACGCGCCCTGGAGCGCGCCGCCCTCTTGCCGGCCGCGGCGCGCGGCCCGGAACAGGTGCTGTTCGACAACCCGGCCAACGAGCCCTGCCTCGCGCCGGACGGCCAGCGCTTGCTGTTCACGATTGAGGGCGGCGACCTCTATCGGGCGCGCGCCGCCGGCAGCCAGTCCGCCCAGATCTGGCTGTACGACCGGCGCGATCAGCGTTTTACCTGTCTGGTCAAACGCGCGACCGAGAGCCGCACGCCGCTGTGGACGCCCGACGGGAAGGGCTTCTACTACGTGTCGGGCGAGGGCGGCTGCATGAACGTGCGCCACCGCGATCTGGCCTCCGGCGATGAACGGCCGATCACCCGCTACGCGGAAGACGCCGTGATCCATCCCGCGCTCTCGCGCGACGGACGCACGCTGGTCTTCCGCCGGCTGTTCGATTTCTATCGCATGGACCCCACCCGCCCGGAGCAGCCGGCGGCGCGCATCGTGTTGCGGCCTGGTGCCGCGACCCTGCGGCCGGCGTCGCGCCGCCGCTACTACAACGCCTGCTGGAACAATGACGAGCCCGGCTGCGTGGCCTTCTGCGACGACGGCATGCAGATCGCCTTCACGACCGGCGGCGACCTCTGGGTGATGGACACGGTGCTGCGCGAGCCCAAACGCGTGCACGGCGCGACGCGCACGCACGAGCGCGACTGCGTGTTCACGCCCGACGGCGGGGCGCTCTATTATCTGTCCGACCAAGGCGACGGCGTCGCGCTGTGGCGCGCGGAACGCGCGGACGCTTCCGCCTGCTGGTGGGAGAATTCGGCCTTCCGCAAGACCGTGCTGACCCACGACGAAACGCACCGTCGCCTGCTGCGGATCAGCCCGGACGGAACGCGCCTCTCGTGGGTGGAGCCGTGCGGCAACCTGGTTGTGGCCGATACCAACGGCGTGGCGGTCACGCGCTGCCGGCAGGCGTCGAATGTGGACGCCTACGCCTGGTCGCCGGACAGCCGCTGGCTGGTGGCTTCGCTGGCCGACGACTACAGCAACACGGATGTCTGGCTGCTCGCGGCAGACGGTAAAGGCAAGGACTGCAACCTCTCGCGCCACTTCAGTTGGGACGGCCATCCGTGCTGGTCGCCGGACGGCAAGCTGGTCGCGTTCGTGGGCCAGCGGCCGGATGACCAGACTGACCTCTTTTACGTCTGGCTGAGCCGGGCCGATGAAGAGCGGAACACCTTTGACAAGGAGCGGGAGGCGGCGCGCGCGGCGGCGGGCAAAGGCGGCGACGCCAAAAAGAAGGCGGACGGCGAGAAAAAGGCCGCGGGAGGCGCCGCGCCGGTCGCCATCGATTTCGAAGACCTGCATACGCGCGTGCGCCGGATCACGCTGAAAGGCGTGACGCCCGCGCATCCGTTCTTTTCGCACGACAGCCGCACGCTCGCCTTCGAGGCGACCGTCAACGGCGTCGCGGGCACCTACAAGGTCGTGCTGCCGGACAAGCTGACGCCCGAATTACTGACGCGCCGGCGCGGCCGCGCGCTCCAGTGGCTGGCCAAGGACAACCGGCTGCTCTGGCTGAGCGATAACCTGCCCGCGCATCTCGACAAAACCTTCGCGTTCTCCGCCTATCAGGAGACCGATCTGCGCGACTATCAGGAACTCGGCTTTCTGATGGCCTGGGCCCGGCTGCGTGACTGGTATTACGACGCCGGTTACCACGGTGCGGACTGGCCGCGCATGAAGGCGAAGTACCGGGATGCCGCGCGCGGTGCGCCCAGCCACTCGGTCTTTCAGCGCGTGATGGCGCTGCTGCACGGCGAGCTGAACTCCTCGCATCTGGGGTTCACGGCATCTGAGAGCAGCAAAAAAGAGTGGGACAAAACGGCGGGCTTCCAATCGTGGTCCGTCGTGACCGCCCACCTCGGCCTGCGCTTTGATCCGTCGGCTCCAGGCCCCGGCTGGCTGATCCGCGACGTGGTGCCGGACGGCCCGGCCGATCAGATCGCGCTGAAGCTGGCGCCCGGCGACCGCGTGCTGGCGGTGGACGGCAGGCCGGTCGCGCCGGACACCGATCCTGCGGAGGTGCTCAACGGCCCGGAAACCCGCAACATCGAGCTGACCGTGCGCTCGGGCGACCAGACGCCGCGGCAGATCACGCTGCCGGCCGCCACGTACGGCGCGATCCGAGACAAGCTTAAGACGGCGGCTTTCGAGGCGGTGCGCGCGCGGGTTCGCGCGGCCAGCGGTGGACGGCTCGGCTACCTCAACATCCAGCGCATGCGCTGGGATGACTATTACCGGTTTGAACAGGAGATCTTCGCCGAAGGGTTTGACAAGGAGGGGCTCATCATCGACGTGCGCGACAACTCGGGCGGCTTTGTGGCCGACCGCATCTTGGGCGTGCTGTGCGGCAGCGTGCATTCGATCGCCGTGGCGCGCGGCGCGGCCCCGGCCTATCTCTCCGGCTACTGGGGCCGACCGGTCTGGGACAAGCCGATCGTGGTGCTGTGCAACCAGAACACGGTCAGCAACGGCGAGATCTTCACGCACGCCATCAAGACGCTGAAGCGCGGCAAGATCGTCGGCGTGCCGACCTGCGGCGGCGTCATCGCGACGTCGGATGTCGCGCTGCTCGACCTCGGCACGCTGCGGTTGCCGCATCGCGGCTGGTTCCTGCCCGACGGCACCGACATGGAGTTGAACGGTACGCAGCCGGATGTCCTGGTCTGGAATGAGCCCGGAGACGGTGCTGCGGGCCGGGACCGGCAGCTCGAGGCGGCGCTTGACGTGTTGAAGCAAGAGGTGGAGCACGACAAGCGGAATCGGCAGCCGGCGAAACTGCGGTATGCGCGATAGACGCGCAACCGTTGTGCGGGAAAGGAGTGTAAGCCCATGAGGCCTCATCAAGTCTGGATGTGCGCGCTCGGTGTCTGGTGCGCGGCGCAGGCGGCCTGCGCCGCGGCCGCCGAGGTGACTGTCGTCAACAAAGGCTTTCCCGGGCGCAACAGCCGGCAGGCGCTGGCGTTGCTGGAGCGGGAGGTGCTGCCGCTCAAGCCGCAGCACGCGGTGGTTTTTTTCGGGATGAACGACGCGATGAATTCCGGCAACCTGGTGCCGCTGGCGGAGTTTGAGCAGAACTTGGAAGCCCTCGCGGAGAGGCTGGCGGCCGGCGGGGCGCGTACGGTGGCGCTGGTGACGATCCATCCCGTGATCGAAGCGTATGTCAAGGAGCGTCATCCCAAACATCCGCAGAGGGCCGACATGCAGGCGTGGCTGGCCGCCTACGATCAGGCGGTGCGACGGGTCGCGCAGGCGCGTAAGCTGGGGCTGATCGATTGGCGCTCGCGCGTCGAAAAGCAGGGCGGGGCGTCGGTTTCTGCGGACAGCCTGCTGCGCTGCGTCGCCAACGGCGGGGGGCGTGACGGCGTGCATCTGACGGCGCAGGCACAGGCCCTGCTGGGCCGGTGTGTGTTCGAGGCGGTCGGCGCTGGCGTCAAGGCCGGCGAGACAGTCGTGTGTTTCGGCGACAGTCTCACCTTCGGGTCCGGTGTCAAAGGCGCCGGAACCACTGAAGGGGAGGCCTATCCTGCGGTGTTGCGTCGTCTGTTCGAGCAGCGCGGACGCGCTGCGGCCGCGACGCCGTGAGCGGACGCTTTCAAAGTGGATGAAACCAGAAGGGGAGAGAGGTTATGTCAACGCATATCGGAAGCAAGCAGTCGGGAGCGGGCGGCGCTGTGAGCCGCCGCGGTTTTCTCAAGCGCGCCGTCGCGGCCGGCGGAGCGATTGTCATGCCGGTCCTGGTGCCGGCGTCGGCCTTGGGGCGAGACGGTGCGGTCGCGCCCAGCGAGCGGATCGTGATGGGCGGCATCGGGATCGGCGGGCGCGGCTCGGCCGATCTGGGTCATGGCATTCTGCCCGAGAAGGACGCCCAGTTCGTGGCGGTCTGCGACGTGCGGAAGGACCGGCGCGAAGCGGTCAAACGCATGGTGGACACCAAATACGGCAATCAGGATTGCGCGACCTACAGCGACATTCGCGAGTTTCTGGCCGCGCGCACTGACATCGACGCGGTGCTGATCGCCACCAGCGACCGCTGGCACGCCACGGCCTCGGTGCTGGCGATGCGCGCCGGCAAAGATGTCTATTGCGAGAAGCCCGGCTCGATGACGATCGCGCAGGGGCAGGCGGTGGTGGCGGCAGCGCGCCGTTACGGTCGCGTTTTCCAGACCGGCACCCAGCGCCTGAGCGAGGCGAATTTCACGGTGGCCAACGAACTGCTGCGGCTGGGCCGGCTCGGCGAGGTCCGCACGGTGCGTGCGCATATCGCGCCGTGGGACAGCGCCTACATGAACCGCGCCTGGCTGCCGGCCGAACCGGAGCCGCCGCGCGACGAGCTGGACTGGGACGCCTGGCTGGGGCCGGCGCCGTGGCGGCCTTACAATCCGCGCTATGTCAAAGGTGGCTGGCACGGACAGTACGATTTTCACACGAGCTGCATTGGTGAGTGGGGCTCGCACACCTTCGCGCAGTGCCACGTGGCGCTGGGGCTGGGCCATACCGCGCCGGTCTTCTACGGCTACGTGAACAACGACTCCAGCGACGGTATGGTGATGCGCTTCGCCAACGGCGTGGAGATGGTGTCGCAGCGCGCAGGCTGGCACGGCTCGTGCGGGGTACGCTATGAGGGCAGCGAGGGGTGGGTCGCCTGCGCCGACGGCTATCAGCGGCCGGAAGCCTCGCATCCGTCGCTG
>MWEJ01000247.1 GCA_002071025.1 Verrucomicrobia bacterium ADurb.Bin070
GCGGAACGCCGCCTCGCGCATCTCGCGCATGATCTCGATCTCGGCCTGCGCGTCGGCGCTGGCGAAGCCGGGATAATGATACGACCAGACACTGGGGTAGGTGAAGATCTGGTGCCAATAATAACCGCCGCGCTCATGGTGGAAGTACATGCTCCACAGCAGGGCGCCGCTCACCCCTTCGGTGGCAATGCAGGTGTCGAGAAACGCGCGCAACGAGGCCTGAACATTCACGCGCGTCAGCACCTTGCCGTCGATATAGGGACCGAACTCGCCGACAAAGAACGGGCGCTGCCCCTTGATCTGCGCAACTTCGCGCTGCACGGCCGCCACCCAGTTGGTCCCCGAATCCTTATAGTTCGTGTAGTAATGGCGGGTCAGCAGATCGATGTTCGGATCGATTAACTGCGCGGCGAAAGCCGGCGAGTGGCGTGTCTCGGCGACCAAATGGTTCGGGTCCAGCGACTTCATATAGGCCGCCATTTCGGTCAGCCAGGCCGGCTCGGCATTCCAGATCTCGTTACCGAATTGCCAGGCTAAAATCGCCCGGTCATCCTTATAGGGAATCCCCGTCACCGTATTCACGCGGTTCAACACAAAGCGGAGCGTTGTTTTGTAATCCTCGCGCAACTGCGGGTCCGTGAAGAACGCGGCGCGTTTTTTCCCGTGCCATGCGGCGTACGTTCCGATGCCACCGAGATAATCGCCCGAGCCGGCCGTCAGACAGATCATGACACGCACGCCGTGCCGGTTGGCAAGCGCCAGCGTGTAGTCCATCGTCACAAAGGCCGCCTCGTTGAACTGTCCAGGGGCCAGCACGTAATGCCAGGATTGGGGGGGCTCTTGCGGTCCGCGCATCGGCAGGTTCCATGTGCGTACGACCGTCATGCCCATGTGCGTCAGGGTCTTCATCGCGTCCTCGATTTCCCACGGCGTCGGCAACGTCATCCGCTCCGGCAGACGCAGCGTGAAGTCATACGGCACCACCAGCCCCGGCATGTTGGCGCCCATGAAGCGGAACTCGCGCGCGCCGTCCATCAGCCGGTTGCCGTCGCGCGTCACGTAATGTTCAAAGCCCTGCCCCATTGCGACCGACTTGCTTTTGTGCGGCAACGCCTCATCCGCGACAGCGATCAACGGAGCCACAGAGCAACCCCATACCGCCAGCAGCGCCGACATGCAAGCGGCGATCTTATCTGTTGTCATTTTCAGTCCCCATCTCCATTTTCTTGAGCGAACGGCTGCGCGGTGTCGCTACCGGTTTCCTAACCTCTTCCCAAGGAATGGAAAATAATATCTAACACGTACGACAAAAGCAAAATGTAATCGGCGCGTGTAATCGGCCGCGAAAGCAAGAAGGCAAGATTACACAAGTTTAACGGTCTGCCACTGGTTCGCAGGCGAATGAGATTGTATAATAGGCCCATGAACAGTCGGAATAAAATTGGGTTGGCCATTGTGTTCGCCGGCATGTCGCTATCTGTTTTCGGCGGACATCTGAAACTGGTGTCAAATCCCTATGCGGGAGTCGATTGGGACAGCGTGACACAGCACAAAGCCAATCTGCACACGCACACGGTCGCAAGCGGCGGGCACCTTTTCTTGCGGCAGGCCTATGAGGAGTACGCGAGGAACGGGTATACGGTTCTGGCCGTTACGGACCATAATCTTTGTACGGAATGGGGCACGTCGGATATTGACCCGCTCAAAGAGTTCGGCATCCTTCAGGTGAAGGGACAGGAATTTTCTGACAGCCAGCATGTCAGCGGATTGTTTGTGCACCGCGTCAAGCACACAAAAAACATCCAGAACCTCTTAAAAAATGTAGGCCACGATGAAGGATTGGCGATACTCAATCATCCCGGACGCTACTGGATTCCCGGCGTAAATGGCATGGTTCCGCCGGATACGCTGACACGATACCGCAGCCTGTTTTCGGAAAACCCGTGTTTGCTGGGCCTGGAGGTCATAAATGCAAACAGTTTTTTCAAGCATGATATTGACCTGTGGGACTCGCTTTTAGGCGTATTCATGCCCGAGCGTCCGGTGTGGGGGTTTGCCAACGACGACATGCACAAGGCAAGCCAGATAGCAAAAGGGTGGGAGGTTTTGTTGCTGGATGCCCTAAATGAAAAAGAAGTAAGGAGTGTCATGACCACAGGCAGCTATTATTTCAGTGCGCGATCCCCTACGATGTCGCAGCGCTTTGAACATGAGCCTCCGGTCATTATCTCGCTGGCGCATGACTCAACCGCGCGCACGCTTCATGTGACGGCGGCAGCCGACGGGGAGGTTCTTGGCTCAGGGCATTACCGATGGCTCGCTGAAGGCCGCACAATAGGCGAGGGCAGCGTACTCGACTACGGAAAATTAGAACTCAGCCTGTGTTATGTCCGCGCAGAAATTTCAAGTCAGGGCGGTACGACATACACCAATCCCTTCGGCTTCATGCCGGATTAATGGCGCAACAGCGGCAACAGGCTGCCCCTATCGTCGGCGGGCACGGCGATGTCGCGCACACGTTCCCACGCGACCTCGCGCACAGACGCTTGGCCTAGAAAGTGGTAGCGATGCGGGCGGCGCGTCATGAACACCCACATGGCATCGGTCGTCACGTGGTTTTCCGCCACGCCGACCACGCCGTACGGATGGACGCCAAGCGCCCCGGAAACCGCCTTGCACAACGGCAGCAGGTCCACATGCCAGTTGCTGACATGCACCGCCAGGATACCGTCCTCCTCAAGGCGTTCGAAATACAGGCGGAACGCCTCCAGCGTCGCCAAGTGATAGGGCACCGCATCCCCGCTGTACGCATCGATCATCAGGATGTCGTAGCGCGGGTCTCCCGCCGCCTGTTCGCGTTCGAGCATCTTGCGCGCATCGCCGGGGACCAGATCGATCCGCATCGGGGCGTCGGCCAGAAACGAGAAGAGCCGCGGCGCGCCGGCCACTTGGATCATCAGCGGATTGATCTCATAAAAACGGAACAGATCTTGGGGCCGCCCGTAACAGGCCAGACAGCCCGCGCCGAGCCCCACCACGCCGACCTTCACGCCGCGCCCCTCCCTGTAGGCGGCGTGCGAAGAGAATGCGATGCCGCCGCCGGTCGCGCCATAGTATGAGGTGCCGCGCCCGGCGAACAGCGGCGACCTGACCTGCAGGCCGTGTGTGGTTTGTCCGCACCACAGGTAGTGCACGGGCAACGCGCCAGCCTGGCCGAACGGCTCCAACGTCTGCGTGACCCGCACGGTTCCATAAAAGTTGCGCGCCTGAAAGAGCGTGCGCGACGCCGTATGCCGCGACAGGGCAACGAACAGAATCAGCCACATCGCGGCGCAACACGTCACAAACAAAGGGCGTGCCGCTCTCAGACGGCCAAACCGCCGCGGCCAGGGCAGACGCATGGCCAACAGCAGCGCACACAGGAACAAGGCCAACGGATACTCGGTCACGCGCGAAAACACGAGCGGCGCCGCGAGCGAAGCCAACAGCCCTCCGGCCGCGCCACCTACCGCGATCGCCAGATAGTAGCGGCTCAGGCGAACCGTCTCAGGACGCTCCTCATACAGCCAGCCGTGCAGCACACTCCCGACGAAGAAGAGAACGCACAGACCGGCGGCCGCGTTCGGCAGGAAACTGCCGGTGCCCCACCTGCCGTGGGCGACCGCCGCTCCGCACAGCGACACAGCCGCAAGAGCGATTCCAACAGATGACGTCAGCCATCGCCGGGCTGAGAACCCGACGACGTAGCTCAACAAGAACGCCGAAAGCATCGCGACCCACACCAGCGGCAGCGGCGTCACATCGGTGAACAGATGCGCGACAACGGCATTCAACAGGAATGCCGTCACGCCCGGCAACACGTACCAAGCCCAGACCCGCACCGGCCGCCGCGCGGCCATCCCATCCTCAGACACGATGTCAGCCGCCGCGCAGTTTGCGACTTTCTCCCGTACGATGCAGCCGAGACGCAGCATTAACCCGGTATACCCGCAAAGCCCGAGCGCCACGGCCCACCACTGAACCGACAGCGACACGAACGGCTCCAGAGCAAACGGGTAGACCAGTAATCCGGCGAACGAGCCCAAATTTGACACTGCGTACAGCCGATACACAGAAGCGGCAGAACCGGACGAAGCCTGCACCTTTTGACCGCCGGCGACCTCGACGACGCACTTGGCCAGCCACCCCTGCACCAACGTCGATCCGGCGGCGAGTGCCACATACGGAATGCCTGCGCACACCAGCACGCACAGCAGCACCTCAAGCGCCGGCTGTCCGGTGTCCCCCGCTACCGCGCGCAGCGCGGGACGCAGCGCGGCAAACACCACCGTCCACACCGACGCCACGCACAACAGCGCGAGATGAATCGTACGTTGCGCCGACGGGCGACGGCGCGCGATGCCGTGCGCATAGGCGTAACCCGCCAGCAGCAGAAGCTGATAAGCAGCCAGGCACACGGTCCAGACAGCGGCGCTTCCGCCGAACACCGGCAGCAGCGTGCGTCCCAGCAGCGGCTGAATCAAAAACAGCAGACACGAGCCGCAGAACACAGCGGCCGCTGAAGCGCGGACGTGCTGGCGGTCGGCGGTCATTGTGTCATCCTATCCCCGAGCCCCGTCGCTTTCACGGATCTCCACGCGACGGATCTTGCCGCTGATGGTCTTGGGCAGCTCCGGCACAAACTCCACGATACGCGGATACTTGTAGGGCGCCGTCACATGCTTGACATGATCCTGCAGCGCCTTCGCCAAATCGTCCGAAGGCGCGAAGCCTTGTGCCAGCACGACGGTCGCCTTGACGATCTGGCCGCGGTCAGGATCAGGCACGCCGGTGATCGCGCACTCCAGTACAGCCGGATGTTCCAGCAGGGCGCTTTCCACTTCGAACGGGCCGATGCGATAGCCGGAACTCTTAATCACATCGTCGGCGCGTCCCACAAACCAGTAGTAGCCGTCCTCGTCGCGCCAGGCCATGTCGCCGGTGTAATACACCTCGTCATGCCAGACCTTGCGCGTGAGATCGGCGTCGCGGTAATAGCCGTCAAACATGCCCAGCGGGCGCATGATGTCGGTCCGCACCACCAACTGCCCCTCTTCGCCGCACTCGCACGACCGCCCGTCGGCATCCACCAGATCCAGATCGTAGCCGGGCGCCGCCATACCCATCGAGCCCGGCTTCGGCGCCATCCACGGAAACGTTCCCGCCACCACCGTCAATTCGGTCTGGCCATAGGCTTCGTACAGCTTCAAACCGGTTCCCTCCAGAAACTTCTGGTAGACCTCGGGGTTCAGCGGTTCGCCGGCGACCACGCAATGCCGCAACTTGGAAAAGTCGTAGCCGGCGAGATCTTCCTTGATGAAATACCGATACATCGTGGGCGGGGCGCAGAAGGTCGTGACCCCGTACTTGACCAGCACATCCAGCACGGCGCGC
>MWEJ01000248.1 GCA_002071025.1 Verrucomicrobia bacterium ADurb.Bin070
TCGGGCATCCAGTTGCCGAAGGAGTGGTGGCGCGACAGCAACGTGATGGACAAACGCGATGCGGCCGGCAATCCATTCCTCGTCCGGCGCAACGGTTTGGTTGACCGTCTGAAGACCCCGTTCGCGTTGATCAACCCGGACGATTACGAGGTGGTGCAATAGTGTTTTCATCTGACCGCATCCTCGCGCTCAATGTGGGCGCGAGCAAAATCGTTTTAGCCGAATTCGCTGTCAAGAGCGGGCGCGCGCCGGAGTTGACCAACTACGGCATGTCCGAGCTCGGGACCGATCCGGACAATGAAACAAGCATCGGCACTCATTTGGTCGCCGCCGTGCGCGAGATCATGAAGACGCGCGGCATCCGGCCGGCGCCGCTGATGCTCTCTCTTTCCGGGCAAATGGTGTTTCCCCGGTTTGTGCGGCTGCCGGCCGTCTCCGAGGACAAACTTCTCCAGATGGTGCAGTACGAGGTCGAGCAGAACGTCCCGTTCCCGATGAACGAGATTGTCTGGAACCACCAGTTCATCGGCGACGCCTCGATGGGCGAGCAGTGCGCGATGATCGTGGCGGCCAAGACCGAGAGCGTCCGCGAGATCACCGACCGCATCGTGGAGATGGGGCTGGAGCCTGAGATCGTGGACGTGGCGCCGATGGCGCTTTATAACTGCCTGCGCTACAACTACTCGCAGTTGGACGGCTGCACGGTGGTGCTCGATATCGGCGCGCGCTCGACCAACCTGATTTTTGTCGAAGACGAGAAGATTTACAACCGCTGCATCCCGGTGGCCGGCAATGCCATCACGCAGGAGGTCGCCAAAAGCGTCCAGATCCCGTTCGCGGAGGCCGAGGCGCTCAAACGGCAGGTCGCGTTCGTGTCGCTGGGCGGGGTGACGGCCTCCGAAGACGAGACGGCCGAGCGGGTCTCCAAGGTCGTGCGCAACGTGGTCACGCGTCTGCACGCCGAGATCAGCCGTTCCGTCAACTTTTACCGCAGCCAGCAGGGGGGCAGCGCGCCGGTGCGGATGTTCTTGACGGGCGGCTCGTCGGTCATGCCGCATCTGGACACGTTCTTCCGCGAGAAACTGCAGATCGAGGTCGCCTACCTCAACCCCTTTGCGAACGTGGCGCTCAGCAGCCGCATCAACCGCGATCGGGCGGGCGTCGACGCCTTTGTGCTGGCGGAGAGCGTCGGCCTGGCCCTGCGGCGTTCGCTGGCGTGTCCGGTTGAGATCAATCTGATGCCGCCCGAGATCGTCAAGCGCAAGTCCTTCAAGAAACGCGTGCCGTTCATCGTGCTGGCGGCGGCCGGCCTGTTGCTCTGCCTGGGCATTTGGGCCATGTACGCCAAGCAGATCGCCCAACTCTACCGTGCGCAGAGCGCGCAGGTGACCGACGCGCTGGACGCGCGCAGGTCGGATCAGTCGCGCCTCAGCAAGGTGGTGAAGGCCAAGGAGGGTGTGGCGCAGCGGGCCGAGGCGCTGCGTGACGTGATCCTGCAGCGGACCGCGTGGCTCAAGCGGATGGACGCGGTGCGTAAAAGCCTGTTCGACGGGGTCTGGCTCACCGAACTGGTGCCGATCAAGGGTGCGGAGGGCCGCGTGACCGGACTGCGCATCGTCGGACGCGGCTGGGCGGACAAGCTCAAGGCCGTGGAGGAGAAGGAGCGCTCCGCTGGCCGCAACACGACCGCGCTTGAAGTGCTGCGCGACCGCCTGAAAATGCAGTCGGTGTTCGGCAACGGGCCCAAGGATGTCCGGATCACCGGCATGAAGGACATTGAGGCCTATTTGATCGAATTCACGATCGAGGCGACGCTGGCTGAAGCTGCCGTGAAGGAAACCCAAGAGAAATGAAACGTCATCAGATCACATTGATCGCCTGCGGGGTCCTGATGGCCGCCGTCTGCGTGGTCGCCGGATGGTTCCTCATTACCGCGATGTCTGCGAAAAACGCGGCGGCGGAGGAGCGTAACCAGGCGTTCGACGAGTTGCAGAAGATCTATCGCGCCAAAGTTTACCCCAGTGACGCCAACATCACGCGCATCGGTGAAGACCAGAAGACGCTCGAGACGTGGCTGGCCACGGCCTCCAATCAGGTCCATAAAGGTGACCTCCAGATTGACGCCAAGAACCCGACCAGCTTCAAGCAGGCGCTTCAGGCCACGGTCCGCAAGCTGTCGGCCCATCCGGGCGCGGTGCAGGGCAAGATCGTCGCGCCCGGCTTCAACTTCGGGTTCGATCAGTATCTCGGGCAGTCAGACAGCCTGCCGTCCACCGAGCATGTGGACCGGCTCACCGCGCAGCTCACGATCATCGAGAAGCTTTGCGAAGAGCTGTACGCCGCCAACATCCTGGAGCTGAAGAGCGTCTCCCGCGACATCTTCGATGCGGCCAAAAAGCAGACGGAGGGGGAGGAGGAATCCACCTCCCGGCGGCGCAGCTCGCGGCGGCGTGACGACGGCGGCGAGGGCGCGCAGAGCGCCAAGGCCGGCGGCATCGAATCAGCCTTTTGGACGAGTCAGCGCTTTACGTTCGAATTTCAGGCGCGTCCGGCGGCCTTTATTGATGCGTTGAACCGTCTGGCGGCGATGGAGCTTTTCGTGGTGGTGGCCGAGGCTGAGATCCGCAAGGCGGCCGATCCTCTGGCCCAGTTCAATGCCAAGAAAAAAGAGGGCGCGGCAAAGACCAATCCGGACGGCACGCCTGCCGTGACGGTTGATCCGGCCACGCTGTCGCATGTCGAGCGGATCGTGACCGATCCGGAACTGGAACCGCCGGTAAACGTGAAACTTGACATCGACGTCTACTCGTTTGAGGGAGTGTAACCCGTGGCCTTGAAACTCAACGTGAACAACCCCATCGTCAGGCACTACGACAAAATGATCGTCGTGGTGGTGCTGATCGGCCTTCTCATCTCCCTCTTCTACCTCACGCGCGCCGCCGGCCCGGCACGGGCGCGCGAAGAGGCCGGTTACAAGCGGCAGATCGACTCGCTCAAACCCGTGTCCGCCGACCTGCCCGCCATCGACATGGCCGATTTCGAAGCGGCGACGCGCCTGGCGCGCGCGCCGTTGCAGCTTGAGCGCCCGGACGGCAAGCAGGCCGGTTTCTTGGCTCCCGAACGGCGCGTGATCTGCGTCGTCAAAGAGTGCCAGAAGCCGATCCCGTACTCCGCCGAAACCTGCCCGTTCTGCGGCGGCGGCCAACCCAAACCGCCCGAAACCAACTTGGAAAAAGACAGCGACGGCGACGGCATCCCCGACAGAATCGAAATCGAGCTGGGCCTCAACCCGCAGGACCCCGCGGATGCCAAAGGTGACCTGGACAGCGATGGCTTCAGCAATATCGAGGAGCTGTCCGCCAAGCCGCCGACCGACCCGAAAGACCCCAAATCCCACCCGGCTGTGGTCAATCTGTTGCGCGTCAAAGAGCTGCGCGGCAAGCGCATGCCGCTGGTCTTCAGCGCCGTCAATAAGATGCCCGACGGCCATCAGATCGTTTTCAACCAGATCGAGCCGACGCGCCGCACCTATTGGGTTCGCGAGAATGAAAAGATCGGTGAGACCGGCTTCATGGCCGGTACGGTGACCGTCAAGTCCGTCGAGCGCGAGAATCCCAATATGCCCGGGATCAAGATGCGCGAGGACGCCTCGACCGTCACAGTGAAACGGCTGTCGGACAACAAGGAAGTGACGTTGAAAATCAACGAAAGCGGGAAGGTCACGGATGTTGAAGCGGTCATCGTGCTGCCGCTCGATAACGCCGAGTATTCGGTGGTCGAGGGCGGGACGCTGAAAGTCCGCGAAGAAACGTTCCGCGTCCTTTCCGTGGACAGCGGCAAGACGTCTGTCACGATAGAGAATGAGGCGAACGGGCAACAAAAAGTTATTCCCAAGCTTGATTAGCGGCACTAATCAAGTTAACATGATCGCTTTTTGTTGCCGGATAGGGTAAAGAAGCTGCCACAAATAGGAGTCTCTCCAGATGACGCACAGTTCAAGGTGGTTGGTGGTATTGAGTGTTTCTGTCATGGCCTGCGGGGCCGTGACAGGCCTTTACGCGCAGGATGATCTCGAAGCGCTGCTTCAAGACTTGGGCGGCCAGCAGAAAAAGCCGGCAGCCGCCGCTGCGCAGCCGGCGGCGCCCGCGCCGGCCGAAGTGAAGCCGGCCGAGGCAGCCCCCGCGCCCAAAGCGGTCGAAAAGCCGGCTGAGCCCGCACCGGCACCGGCCCCCAAGGTTGAAGAAAAGCCGGCCGCTCCGGCCCCGGCTCCGGCTCCGGCCCCGGCTCCGGCCCCGACGCCGGCCCCGGCCCCGGCCCCGACGCCGGCCCCGGCCCCGGTTGCGGCTGCGGATGACACCTCAAGTCTGGTCTCTGAGCTGGTTACGCTGGAGACGATCCGTCGCAAGTCGCTGGACAGTCATGGCTTTGCTTCGCTCGAGGCCGCGCGCACGGCGCTGGCCGCCGGCGATTTCGCGCTGGCCCGCGAACAATACAAGCAGGCGCTGGAGTTTATCGGCAACCGTCCGGCCACCCAGGCCGCCCGTGACGAGGCCAAGGCCGGTATGGCGGAGGCCTTCTATCTGGATGCCAAGCAGGCGATGAAGGCGGCTGACGCCGACAAGGCGCTGCCGCTCGCCGCGCAGGCCAAAGAGTACGGCCACCCGCAAGCCGAGCGTTTGATCGAGACCCTCAAGCGCCAGCCGCCCAAGGCTGCGGCCGACACCTCCAGCATCTCCCACCGGGTCAATGAAGAGGCGTTCAAAGAAAATCGCGATGACATTCGCCGCCGCCTGCGTCGCTCGCGGCAGTATTACACGACGGCCGAGTACGACAAGGCTTTGGAAGAGTGCGAGCTGATCCTGCGCGACTATCCGCACGAGGTCGAGGCGATGGAGCTGCGCAACCGCATTGCCGACCGCATGAAGGCCGTCGCGGATGTCGAATTCGAAGCCACGCGCAGCAAGATGATCCAAGAGGTGCGCAAGACATGGACGCCTGACCGTTACGCCATCGACAGCGCGCAGAGCCCCAAAGGCGGCGGTGACGTCACGAGCAAAAAAATGACGGTCGATCCGCTGGGCACCAAGACGGCCGAGCAGGTCATTCAGCAGAAACTGCGCGACATCGTGATTCCGGAAGTCACCTTCCGCCCGCCGGCCACCATCATCGACGCGGTGGATTTCTTCAAGCAGGCCAGCCGCGATTTCGACAAGCCTGAGATTCCGATGGAGCAGCGCGGCGTCAACCTCGTGCTCAAGCTGAATACCGGCGCTACCGCCGCGCCGGCGCCGGAAAACAACGATCCCTTCGCTCAGCCCGCGGCCAGCGCGGCCCCGGGCGGCGTGCCGCCCATCTCGGCGCTGAGCGCCCGCTTCATCAACCTCTACGACGCCCTCAAGCTGGTCTGCGACGTCACCGGCATGAAGTTCAA
>MWEJ01000249.1 GCA_002071025.1 Verrucomicrobia bacterium ADurb.Bin070
ACAACCTTCTGTTGGTCCGGGTCCACACACAACGCTGTCTAATGAGTTTCCGTTATAGGTGAGGGACGGGCACGGGGAAGACGGCTGAGAGGGGAAGAGCCGACAAGGCAAAGGTATTGACACGGCGACGAGGGAGAGAGAGGCGATGGCCGGGGCGGCCGAGTGGTTGTGCTGGTTGGAAAATTGCGCCGAGAATTGCGGCGAAAGCTTAATCACATGTGGTGCGTACCCGTTGTGGTGCGTTTCGACTGTCGTGGCGTTTCGACTTGATACGAGCATCCGCGTTGTCGTATTATCACCCCGTTTACTTTCCAGACTTTTTGGTAAGTGGGCATGTTTTCTCCTTTCGCTCAGGTGCTTTGCGGTTCCTCTTGCGACAAGGGAAGTGCCCCAAAACCGTCCCAGCTTGTCAAATAGCACTGGAATTAAGAAACGCTTATATCAGAAAAAGTCTTTTATAATCAATAAATTAGGCCAGCATAGCTCAGTTGGTAGAGCACTTGATTTGTAATCATGAGGTCATCGGTTCGAACCCGATTGCTGGCTCCACTCAAAAGCCCCGCGATCAATGCCTCGACATCGGATTCGCGGTAGCCGAGTACGCGTGAGCTGCCGCGTAATTGCCGGAGTGGAACATTGAATTTGACTTGCGGGTGCTGGAGTGGACCAAAGCGTTATGAATCAGAAGCGTCGGCCGATATGGGCAACGCGAGCTGGCAAAGAGTGGAACGCCAATTCTCCCTCAACGCCGCGCCCCCCAGCCTTCGGGTTTTCAGTGCACGACCACGATATAGAACCGGGTACTGTCATGTCTATCGGCAGTGTAGGACATTATGCCCCCCGTCCCCGGCACGTCAATGAAATCGGGCACATCGGGCCATTCGGGTTGCGCCAGGTCTGCCGTGCTGCGAAGGGTATAACGTCGGCCGAGCACGCTTTTCCACAAGATCACGCATTCACCGTATACAGCGGTGTCCATGGCCTCAACACGAAACACATCGGACGGGTCGGCAGGATCGGTGCCGGCAATCATTTCCAGATTGTCATCCATGCCGTCCGCATCAGAATCGGCAAGAGACGGATTGATGCCGTACAAATAGACTTCATCGTAATCTGAAAGGCCGTCGCCGTCGGAATCCTGCCCGGACGGAGCGTATTCGAACGCACCGATATCGCAGGCCGGCACCGAGTCGCCATCGCCGTCCAGCGGGCGTGGAATGCCGTCCCGGTCGCGATTCGGCGCGCCGTCCGTCGTGCCGGCGTCCACGCAGGGTGAACCGGTCCCGATGCGATAAGGGCCGAAGGGTGAATTGACAAAAAGCGGGGCGGCCACGATGTTGCCGGTGCCGCTGAGCGTTTCGTCGCTGCAGCAGAAGTCGAAAGAGCTGTTGAAACCGACTCCGGTGGCGAAAACCACGCTGTCGGCGGCATTCGAGACGATGATGCAGTTGTGCAGGTAGGTTGAGCTGGCGGCGCAGTAGACGCCCCCCGGCTGAATGCCGCTCCCCAGCGGCTTGTTGTCCACGATCGTCGAATTCCACACGGTTGCGTTGATTCCCCGCAGTCGAATGCCCGCGCCGGTGTTGAGGGCGCGGTTGTCGTAGACCAGGCAATTGACGGCGCGTCCGCTGTTGAGATCGATCCCGCCTCCATCTCCCAGCAGCGGATTGTTCCAATAGGCGGTGTTGTTGCGCACCACGCAGTTGCTCATGATGCTGCCCGGCTGATAGACTTGGGCGCCCGCGCCGTAGGCCCCTTCACAGTCGACAATCAGACAGTTGTCCGCAATGCCCGCGCCATTGATGTAAATGCCGCCTCCCGCCCAGGACATGCAGTTGCTGATGACACAGTTGCGGATCAGTCCATTGGCGCTCAACGTCACGCCCCCGCCATACTGCGTTCCTGAGGCGCTGCCGGCATCGGAAATCGTAAATCCGTGCACTACGGCCTCGGCATGTGCGACATTCACCCCCCGGTGCTGATAAGGCGACACGGGGCGGATTCGGGGCGCCCCTGCTCCGTTCACGCTCTGCAACCGCATGCCGGCATCCACCTCAAGCTGCGCGCCGGTGAGATAGGTGCCGTTGGTCACCAGGACAAGAGTTCCATCTCCGGCTGCGTCCACCGCGATGTTGAGATTGGTGGCCGCCGTCTCCCAGGTGTCGTAAGGGTAGGTTTGGTTGCCGTCGGGTGAAACACGGATCACGGCCGGGATGACGACGACCAGGTCGGGCTTTGCATGCTGGCAGCTTTCGCCGATGGCATTGCGCACCACGAGGGTGACCGTGTACGTGCCGGGAGCGTGGTAGGTGTGGAGCGCCGAAGCATGGGAACTCCCTTCGATGTCCCAGAGGCTGTCGCCGTCGACATCCCAGTGATAGCTCAGCCCCACGAGATTCGTGCCCTGGACCAGAGCGGTGAACTGCACCGTCAACGGGTTCGTGCCGGCAACCGGAGCCGCGTCAAACCCGCACACCATTTCACCCGGGATGTATTCATAGGCACCGATGTCCGCCACGCCATCAATGATCCTGGGGTTTCCATCAAGGTCGGCCGCCTCATCCATCCAGGCGAGGTTGGCGCCCGCGTTGACACAGGGCGAATATCCCAGAAGGCGGTAGTCGCCCCCGGCGGGATCATCGAACCGCGGGTCGGCCGTCACGGCATCCGACCCCAGCCCTTCGGAAGAGCAGACATGCGAGATGGAGTCGGCGCTGGGATCTTCAGCATAGAGGTCCTGGCCGACCGCACCCGCCACGTTTCCCCACACGATCGTATTCCTCAACCCCTCTGCACCATAGCTCAGATAGATGCCGCCACCATATCCGGACGTCGGGTACTGGCGGGCCGAGTTGTCCGCGACCGTGCAGCTTTCGATGGTCGAGCCGCTGCTCGCAAAGATTCCGCCTCCGTTATAGGCCGAGTTCCGATCGAGCAGGCAATTGCGCATTTCAGCCATCCAGCCGACCCAAGCCCCGCCTCCGCTATAATACGTCGCGGTCTCGTTCTGGTGGATGTGACAGCCTTCGACACGACCGCCTTGATCGACATAGACGCCACCGCCCGCCGACACGCTTGAATTGCCGAAGATGTCGCAGCCAATGACGAGGCCTGGACCCGTGACGGCCACTCCGCCACCCGACCAGGAGGAGTACCCGTTTGCGATGTTGGTGCTGATCGCGCAATCGGTGACGCTCCCGCCCTGATCGCAGAATATGCCTCCGATGCCGGCGGCCTCGTTGCCGGTAATCACGCAGTGGTCCACAGCGCCCGTTCCGTGCAGCCAGATGCCGCCGGCGGCCTCCAGCCCCGCATTCCCACCCGTGATCGTCAGCCCGCGAACCCGCGCGCCGGCGCCCGAGATTTCCATCACGCGGCAGACGCCTCCGGCGTCCAAGGTCGTGGCCCCGGCTCCGTTGACGCTTTCGACCGTGATCAGGTTTGTGATGATGACCGGACTGCTCACTGTGTGGACGCCGTCGGTCACGATCACGCGATCTCCGTCGGCCGTGCAGGCGATAGCGTCTTGGATCGCGTGAGCGGCCATGGTCCAGTTGGTATAGGGCGGGGTGTTGGAGCCGTGAGCCGACACGTAGTGCGATATCGGCGTCGATTGAGGCGTCCGACTCCCGTCGCCCCCTGTTCCCAAAAGGGAACTCGCAGCCGAGGGGAACACGGCGAACAGGGACAGAAACCCGGTTGACACAACAGGCAGAGGGTTCATAGCAAACCTCCTTTCGGGTGACGCAATCCCGTCTTTGAACAAACAACCCCGCGCTGCTTTCAGTATGCACGCGGCGGCGCGCCAAGAACAACACCTTTTTTTGCTCTGCAATTTTTTTCAGAGCCGACAAGCAGAATCGACGAGCTTGCCTCGCGCAGCCGGCACGCGCTACACTGGGACGCGCAACCACCATGAGTGTTCAATCTCCATCTTCTTCCGCCGGCGCGCACGTGTTCGGGCATGTGATCTGGGACTGGAACGGCACGCTTCTGGACGACACCCAAGCCGGCGTCAACGCGGTCAACGGCATGCTCCGGGCGCGCGGCCTGCCGCCGCTCGACCTCCCGCGCTACCGCGACCTGTTCGGCTTCCCGGTGCGCGATTTCTACCGTTCCGTCGGCTTCCGGCTGGAGCAGGAGGACTGGGACGCAATGGCGCGGGAGTTCCACGCGCGCTTCCTGGCCGACACGACACTGCGGCTGCACGTGGAGGCCGCCTCCGCGCTGGGCGGCTTTGCCGGCGACGGCATCGGGCAGTCCGTGTTGTCGGCATCCGAGCAGTCGATCCTCGAAGCGATGCTCGCGACCTTCGGCGTGGCCGGGTATTTCGACCACGTCTGCGGCGTCGACAACCTCTACGGACATTCGAAACTCGATCTGGGGCGCGCGCTGCTGGCGCGGCTGGCGCTGCCGCCGCACCGCGTGCTGATGATCGGCGACTCGTTGCACGACCATGAAGTGGCCGACGCGCTCGGCACGCGTTGCCTGCTGGTCGCGCAGGGGCACCAGTCCTACGCGCGCCTCGCGCGCAGCGGCGCACCGGTGCTGGAGAGCCTGGGCGATTTGCGCGCGTGGCTGGCGAACCGCTAAAGGCCGCCGATTAAGAGTTCTGCATGCGCTGCACGGCGTTCAGCGCGTCCTGCACCGCCCGCTCCGCCTGCACCTCTGGCAGCTTGGCCTGCTCCGTAAGCTTGTAGCCGTACGACATCACGCTGAATGAGACCAGCAGCGTCACAATGCCCAGTCCGAGCAACGTCTTGGTCCGTGCGCCCACGCCCTTCCACTCGCCGAGCAGCACGCCGACCAGCGAACTGAAAAAGATCGCCGAACCCATCACGATCGCGAACCCGACATAGGCCAAGTCGCCCATAGCCGGCTCGCCCATTTTCTGACAGACAAACTGCATCGCCCAGATCACGCCGGCCAGTCCCGCGAAGAAGATGTTCGACACCACCGGCGCGCCAGACTTGGTATAGTCGCCCAAGGTCTTGTTCTTCATGTTCTGCTGCAGGCACCACACGACGTTCACCATGAAGCCGCCCAGCAGCACGACCACGAGAACAGGGATGCCCTGCCACTTGGACAGCGTGCCGCCCCGCACCGCCGCCTCCTGCAGCACATCGCCGCTCTGCAGGCCGAAGTTCATGCCCGCGCTGGCGATACCGGAAAAGAGCGCCACCAGCATGCCTTTCTTGAAATCGAACTCCGCCACGGCCTGCCGTTTCTGCTCGTCAGACAGTTCCGCCTCTTTGGACTTCCCGGCCAGCCCGACCAGCGCAATGCCGACGAGTGAGACCACCACCCCCAGCAGCACCACGACGGCACCCGTGTCTTTCACCAGATCGGCGGCCTCGCCGGTCACGATCGGCGGAATCAGCGTGCCGGTCGCCGAGCAGAGGCCGCACCCGATCGCCAAGCCGAGCCCGAT
>MWEJ01000250.1 GCA_002071025.1 Verrucomicrobia bacterium ADurb.Bin070
GTCTGCACGGCAAACACCCGGTTGGCGTTGAAGTCGATCCGCTCCGGCCCGATCGGGACCGACAGGTAGAGCATGCCGCCCGGTTTCAGCACCTTCGACAGCGCGTGGAACCCTTTGAGGTGCCCGTCGAGGTCCACCGGATCGCCATACCGGCCCAGTCCGAAGTGCTCGATCGCGTGCAGGCAAGAAAGCGAATCGCAGCACGCCGCAAAGGCGTCAGACGGATTCATGAGATCCATCTGACGGAACCGGACCCCCGGCACCGCCACGGACAACGGACGGATGTCGAACACCTCGATCTCGCGGAACGCCGCCACATGCGCCACAAACCCGTCGACACGCGACCCCACATCCATGTGCCGCTCAGGCTTCCGAGCAAAGATGCGGCGCGCGACCAGCAAGTCCTGATGAAAGTAGTGGCCGCGGGCGCTGCCGCTGTCCTCGTACCGGTCTTTCAGACACGGCATCGAGAACCGCAGCCGGAACGGCCGGCCGGCCGCGCGGTTCTGCCGTTTCAACACGGCATAATCGCGGACAGCCGCCACGAGCCCCGGGAAAACATAGCGCAGCGCGATCGGATTCAGGCCGAACGCCTCCATCCAGCGGCAAGCCGGTTTCGCGACCCGTTCGATGAACACGACATGAGTGAGCATGTGAAGCCTTCTGTTCGTTACGACAACACCGGCGCCTCAATCCGCAACCCCGGAAAGACTGTTTTGAAATGACAGGCGTTCCGCGTCAGCAACCCGCCCGCACGCATTGCGAACGCGCCGATCAGGATATCCGCGACAGGACGCTTGCCGACCCTTTTATCACGCTTGAGATAGACCTGTCGCGCCCATGCTTCCGCAGCCGTCTCCGTGTCTTCCGGCATCCAATCCCAATCGTGACGGATCTCGAGCTGATCCAGAAACACCCGCTCTTTCTCGACATCGCCGTCAAAATAGGGAGCGATCTCGACCATAGACACAGGGCACGCCACAAGACCGTCAGCGACAAACCGGTCAAGCAGACGGGCTGAAGAGACCGACCACGCGGACGCTCCCAAGGCGACATCCAGCATGACGCAACTGTCCACGACCCACGCCATCAGGTCTCCCCTTCCCGCAGAACCTTCATCGCTTCATCCGTATCTAGAGGAAGACCGTGCCGGTTGAACCGCTTGGCGTACCCGATCATTTCCAGCGCGGAAACCCGTTTATGCGGTCGTTTTACGACAGTCACGGAAAAAACGCCATCCCCCGTCTGGCGCCACGCCAAACGCTGCCCGGTGGCAAGCCGAGCCTTTTTACGCAAGAAAGACGGCATCGATATCTGCCCGCGCTCAGTCAGAACCGTTATGTTTTTTTCACTCATGCCCTTAAATTAGCATGATGCTTTCATCATGTCAACCGCCGACGCCGACCGAAGGTAACCGGTTAGCGACCAACGCGGGCGTAGCCCGCAACCCAAGATTCTCACCACGAAGTCACGAAGGACACGAAGAAGGATCGAGTCATAAAAAACTTCGTGTTCTTCGTGCCTTCGTGGTGCAAAAACTTGTTTTTTATTGGCCTTTTCTGCCGACAAGGCACTAACGGGGGCAGCCTGCTACGAGGTACGCCGGATGGGGTTCAGTCCGACAGGCTTAAACCTCATAAGCGGCAGTTGAACAACTTCGAAGTTGAGCGTTCGACGTTCGGTGTTCGGCGTTCGAATTAAGTGCCCTGCATGGCTTGTTGTCGCGTTTGCGGAACTCGAAAATCCCGCATCCGTACTGGCAGCCGAAACTGTCCGCAGCCCGCTCAGGCGTGATCGCGACATCCTCGTGCAGCGCGCCGGCGTCGTCCACATACGAGAAGCCGGCCAGTGCATACTCCGCGAGCGCGAGATCAAGCAGGGTCTGCACGGCAAACACCCGGTTGGCGTTGAAATCGATCCGCTCCGGCCCGATCGGGACCGACAGGTACAGCATGCCGCCCGGCTTCAGCACCTTCGACAGCGCGTGGAACCCTTTGAGGTGCCCGTCGAGATCCACCGGATCGCCATACCGGCCCAGTCCGAAATGCTCGATCGCGTGCAGGCAGGAGAGCGAATCGCAACACGCCGCAAAGGCGTCAGACGGATTCATGAGATCCATCTGACGGAACCGGACACCCGGCACCGCCACGGACAACGGACGGATATCGAACACCTCGATCTCGCGGAACGCCGCCACATGCGCCACAAACCCGTCGACACGCGACCCCACATCCATGTGCCGCTCAGGCTTCCGAGCAAAGATGCGGCGCGCGACCAGCAAGTCCTGATGAAAGTAGTGGCCGCGGGCGCTGCCGCTGTCCTCGTACCGGTCTTTCAGACACGGCATCGAGAACCGCAGCCGGAACGGCCGGCCGGCCGCGCGGTTCTGCCGTTTCAACACGGCATAATCGCGGACAGCCGCCACGAGCCCCGGGAAAACATAGCGCAGCGCGATCGGATTCAGGCCGAACGCCTCCATCCAGCGGCAAGCCGGTTTCGCGACCCGTTCGATGAACACGACATGAGTGAGCATGTGAAGCCTCTCGTTTTTACCCGGCCCCTAAGCGGTCGGCTTGCTTCTGTTCGTTACGACAACACCGGCGCCTCAATCCGCAACCCCGGAAAGACTGCTTTGAATGCTTTCATCATGTCAACCGGTCGAAAGCCGCCTTGAACACCTCGGGCCACGCGTAACTCACCCCTAGGCGGCGGGCGTGCCCGCGCATCTGCGCATACGTCTCACCGGTCAAGACCGCGGCGACCTCACGCGCGAAGTCCTCCGCGTCATAGCGCGCGATCCGCCCCGCCCCCTCCCGCACCAGTTCCCGCGCGATGGGCGGCACATCCGTCAGCACGACCGGCAACCCGCATCCCAGATACAGTTTGATCTTGCCGGGATCGGCGAAGAAGGTGAAGCTGTTCGCATCATGCGGATAGTACGGCGCGATCGCCACGCCCGCCCCGGCCAGCCGCGTCAGGGCGTCCTCGATGCGTTCAACAAATCCGCACACGTCGACCTGCGCCTCCAAACCCGCAGCGCGCACCTCCGCGCGCAACGCCTCGAGATCCTTGCCGCCGCCGATGACGGTCAGGCGGACATCCGGCATCGATCGCTTCAGCGCCTGCACCATCGGCACGAACAACTCCGCCCCCTTGTTGCGGACCACGTCACCCAGATAGACCACCTGCCTGCGGTCACACGCCGCCGTGCCCGATTCCGTCAGCGGATGACTCCCGTAAGGCACCGTATACCAGTTCACCCGGCGTTCATCGAGCCGCCCCGCCTTGAACCGCCCCTGGATGATCTGAGGCGTCAGCGGCCAGACCGCATCGGCGCGCGTTGCGGCAAAACGGTCGAGCATGCCGTAGCAGCCGTTGAGGAGCCGGTTGGCGAACCGCACCGGCGTGAAGTCGATCATGTAGTAGACCACGCGCCGGACACCGGCCAGGCCGCGCGCCGCGAGCGCGGCCGCCGCCAGCAGATTGTCCCCGGCCACAAGCACTTCGGCCCTGCGGCCGAAGCGCACCGCATACCCGAACGCATAAAGGAAATCCTTCGCGTACGCGAACGGCTCCGGCAGCTTCCAGCGGAACCGTGAGCGGTGTTCGGACACGCGCTCGCCGCCTCGATAACGCTCCACGCAGATCGGCCTCCGCAGATCGCGCCCGAAGGGAAACGCGACATAGACCACCTCGCGCGCGCGTCCGGCGACCAGCCAATCGCGCAACTCTTCACACGCGCCGGTCGTGGCGTAGTGCGAGAAAATGACAATTTTTGCCGTTGCGACCTTTTCGGGAGTCACACGCCGCCTCCCTGTCACTGGAACGTCTTACGGTACCAGCCGATCATCTCGCGCACCGTCTGCTCCAGCGTGATCTGCGGTTCATATCCGTTCGTCACGGAGCGCAACAAGGTCGCGTCCACGCACTTGCGCAGGCATCCGGTCGGCTTCGACGTATCGAACACAATCTTCGGATGCTTGCCGGTGACCTCACAAATCAGCGCCACCAGATCCGCGATCGACGTGTCTTGTTCATATCCGATATTCACGGGCTTTGCGCAGGCGTACCGTTCTGTGACCATCATAAAGAGCCGGGCAATATCCGTGGCGTGCAGGAAATTTCTGCGTTGCTGGCCGTTGCCCCACACGACCAGAGGATCCGTGCCGTCCAGCACCTTCTTGACCAATGTCGGCATCACGAACGAGTTTTGCTCACCGCGCCACGGGTAACGCGACCCGCAGGCGTTGGTCGGGCGCACGATGGCGATCTCCATGCCGTACTCGGCATGATAATACTGCGCCTGAAGTTCGGCAATGCGCTTGGACCAGCCGTATCCTTCATTCGAACTTTCCGGCAAACCGGCGGTGACCGGCAACTCGGGGATCGGCGCCTGAGCGTCATCCGGATACACGCAGGAGGAACTCACGACAAGGAAGCGCTTCACGCCGTTCTGCCGCGCAGCCTCCAACATGTTGAGCTGGATGACGGCGTTCTGATACAGCATTTCGCCGTGGTGGACGCTGCTGTACCCCACGCCGCGCACACGGCCGGCAAGATTCATGACCACGTCGGCTCCTGCGGAAACCTTGAGACAGGCTGCCCAGTCAGCCAGATCAGCCTGTTCGAAAGCGACGCGTTCCGCCACGGCGGAAATGTTGTCGAGGGAGCCGGCCTCAAGATTATCAACGACCGTCACACGCGCGCCTGCAGCAACCAACTCTTCCGTCAGATAAGAACCGAGAAAGCCGCACCCACCCGTCACCACAACTTTCCGGTTCGTCCAGAAACTCATTTTACACCCTTTCTGACTTAAAAAAAATTGAGGCATTATGTTGCGTTTTTTTAAAACAAAATGCAATGATTGATTCATCTGAACCCCTTACGAAAAACTGGAGAAAATCAGCGTCACCCCACATAAAATCCCCCATAAAATCAGAATTGCCCACTTGACAGACGCCTTTTAATGTATAATCATGGTGTATACATCGGAGGTGCTTATGGTTAGGACGCAGATCTATCTCACACAACATGAGCGTGAGGGGCTGGCCAAGCTCACGAAAACAACCGGCATGAAGCTGAGCGAATTGATCCGCAAAGCGGTCAACCGCTTGATCGATCAATCTAGCGTCGCCAACAGGGAGGCCGTGCTGAAAAACGCGGCCGGAATATGGAAAAACCGGGATGACCTCCCGGATTTCACCCTTACACGTTCGGACTGGGACAGGAGCGCGAAATGACTCATCCGATACTACCCGACACTGATGTTTTGGTTGATTATCTGCGCGGACGGAAAAATGCTGTAACCCTGATTCAATCCTGTGCGGACCGGATCATCTTGTCTTCTATTGCTGTTGCCGAGCTTTACGCCGGCGTGAAAGGTGAAAATGAAGAAGCCGCGCTGAATGACTTTGTGTCGCTTTTCCGC